>JAFRQN010000283.1 GCA_017428585.1 Bacteroidota bacterium
ATATAAATATATTTTTAAATTTTAATAACAAACATGGAGTACAAAATGTCAAATCCATTAGCAAATTTAGAACCAAAAGAAGCGTTTTATTATTTTGGTGAATTAACAAAATATCCACGTCCTTCCAAAAAAGAAGATAAAGCAGTAGCATTTGTTGAAGCGTGGGCAAAAGAAAATAATTTAGAATTAGAAAAAGATAAAAGAGGAAATATAATAATAAGAAAACCTGCAACACCAGGTATGGAAAATAAACAATCTGTTTGTATTCAAGGTCATCTTGATATGGTCTGTGTTGCAAGTGAAGGTGTTGATTATGATTTTGAAAATAAAGGTATAGAAGCATACGTTGATGGTGATTATGTTAAAGCAAAAAATACTTCTTTAGGAGCTGACGATGGTATAGCTATTGCTATGGGAATGGCTTTATTAGCTTCAAAAGATATTCCACATCCTGCTTTAGAATTGCTCTGTACTATGGATGAAGAAACAGGACTTACTGGTGCAATTCAATTGTCAAATAATTTAATAAAATCAAGATTGCTTGTCAATATCGATTCTGAGGTAGAAGGAGTATTTACTATTGGTTGTGCTGGTGGTATTAATACAGAAGCTCATTTTAAATATGAAGCAGCTCCAGTACCAGCAAATCATGCTGCATATAAAATCTCTGTAGGTGGATTAAAAGGTGGTCATTCTGGCATGGAAATTAATGATGGACGTGCTAATGCATTAAAATTACTTAATAGAATACTTTACAATGCTATAAAGAAATGCAATATTAAAGTATCTGATTTTAATGGCGGTGCAAAGCATAATGCTATTCCAAGCAGTGCTTCTTCAGTTGTTTTAGTACCATGCGGTCAAGAAAAAGCTTTTGAAGAATTAGTTAAAGAAATGTCAGAAACAGTAAAGAAAGAATTTATTACAAAAGAACCAGATGTAAAAATTGAAGCTGTAAAAACTGATATGCCAAAACGTATTATGGCTGAAGCTTTCCAAAATAGATTAATTGCTTCTTTCTATACTGTAGCTCATGGTGTTCTTCGTATGAGTCCAGATGTAAAAGGCCTTGTTCAAAGTTCTACTAATTTTGCAATTGTAGAAACTCGTGAAGATGAAGTATTTGTTTTAACAAGTCAACGCAGTACTATTGATTCAGAAAAGATAAATATTGTAGATAAAGTTTGTGCAGCTTTCGAATTAGCTGGTGCAACAACTAATAGCAACGATGGTTATCCAGCATGGGAGCCAAATGTTAATTCTAAGTTATTAGAATTAGGTAGAAAAGTATATAAAGAAAAATTTGGAAAAGAGCCTGTTATTGAAGTTATTCATGCAGGTTTAGAGTGTGGCTTAATTGGTGATAAGTATCATGGAATGGATATGATTTCAATAGGTCCAAATCTAAGCGATGTTCATTCTCCAGCAGAAAAATTACAAATATCTTCAACTAAACGTATTTGGGATTTCTTAGTAGAATTGTTAAAGAATATCCCTGACATTAATGTTATATAATTATCCTTAACCACTTGCAAATCAATATGTTTAGTTGTTAAATTTTCCAGTGCTTTATAGCACTGGAAAATTATTTATATAATTATTTTATTTATTATTTTACAATGTCATTAAAAAAACAGATAGAAAATTATTTTGAATCAATACAGGATTTGTCAGGGAATATTATTTATTTTGATGAAATGCCTGAGAAAAAACTGAAAAAAAATGATGTTACTGTTGTTAATACTAGAACTGAACAAAAAGTAATAAACAATCTTGCTGATAATGTTTCAAAAAATATTTGTTCTAATATAAATTTAAATGATGTAATAAATAATGATAAGATAAATAATAATGTTGATAAAGATATTAGTAACACTATGAATACAAAAGAAAATATGAATAATAATATAAATATTGAACATGTAAAATCTTTACAAGAATTAAATGATTTAATTAAAGATTGTAAAAATTGTGATTTAGGAAAGGGTAGAATTAATTTAGTTTTTGGAAAAGGTAATCCTAAAGCAAAATTAATGATTATAGGCGAAGCACCTGGTCAAGATGAAGATTTAAAAGGCGAGCCTTTTGTTGGACGTGCGGGACAATTATTAACAAAAATATTAGCAGCGATTAATTTTTCAAGAGAAGAAGTTTATATTGCAAATATTTGTAAATGCAGACCTCCTGGAAATAGGAAACCAAATGGTGCAGAGGTCTTTGCTTGTGAAAGATATTTACAAAAACAAATAGAATTAATTTCTCCTAATTTTATTTTGTTACTTGGGCTGACTGCTGCTGATACTTTATTTAAAAAGACTCATAAGATGTCTGAGATACGTGGGAAAATATTATATTATAATGGTATAAAAACTTTAATTACTTATCATCCTTCAGCACTTTTACGTAATCCTAATTGGAAAAAAGATACTTGGGTTGATGTACAATTATTGCGTAAATTATATGATGAAGAGATGCTAAAACAACAACAATAAATAATTATAAATTTTTGATTATTTATTTATAAACTAAATTATAAACTTTATATTTATAACTGTATTTTGGTAATTATACTATGTCTAACGATGTAAAAACTGATAATAAATCAACGGAACAGATCAAAAATATAATTGATGATAATAGAGAATATAAATATGGATTCGTGTCTGATATAGAGCAGGAATTTGCTCCTAAGGGATTAAACGAAGATATTATAAGATTTATATCAGCAAAGAAAAACGAGCCAGAATTTATGCTTAAATGGCGGTTAAAAGCTTATAAAAAATGGTTAACTATGCGTGAACCTAAATGGGCACGTGTACAATATCCGCCTATTAATTATCAAGATATATATTATTATGCAGCTCCAAAAGATTTTAATAAAAAAGGGAGCAATGTAAGTGGAAAAATAGAAGATACTTATAGCAAATTAGGCGTATCCATAAAAGAAGAGAATGATACTCAAATAAATGATCATTGCTGTGGAACAAATTGTGAGCCTTCAGCTTCATGTGTTGCTGTTGATGCAGTTTTTGATAGTGTATCTGTAGCTACTACATTTAAGAAGTCTTTAGAAAAAGTTGGCATTATTTTCTGTTCATTTAGTGAAGCAGTAATCAAATATCCAGAATTAATAGAAAAATATTTAGGTTCTGTGGTTCCTTATAATGATAATTTCTTTGCTGCGTTAAATTCTGCTGTTTTTAGTGACGGTTCTTTTATATATATACCAAAGGGTGTTAAAGCACCTATGGAATTATCAACTTATTTCCGTATTAATGCTGCTTCTACTGGACAGTTTGAACGTACTTTAATAATTGCTGATGAGGGTAGTTACGTTAGTTATTTAGAAGGATGTACTGCTCCAATGAGAGATGAAAATCAATTACATGCAGCGGTAGTAGAACTTTATGCTCATAAAAATGCAGAAATAAAATATTCTACAGTTCAAAATTGGTATCCAGGAGATAGTCAAGGCCGCGGCGGTATATATAATTTTGTTACTAAGCGTGGGTTGTGTGCAGAAGAAAATTCAAAAATATCTTGGACGCAGGTTGAATCTGGTTCTGCTATTACATGGAAATATCCATCATGTATATTAAAGGGAAATAATTCTAGTGGAGAATTCTATTCTGTTGCAATAACAAATAATTATCAACAAGCAGATACTGGAACAAAATTCTATCATTTGGGTAACAATACTCGAAGTAGGATTATTTCAAAAGGCATAAGTGCAGGAAAAAGTACTAATACTTTCAGATCTATTGTTGCACAAGCAAAAACAGCAAAAAATGCACGAAATTTTTCTCAATGTGATTCTCTATTAATTGGATCTCAGTGTGCTGCTCATACATTTCCAACTATTAAGGTTAATAATGTTAGTTCTGTAGTAGAGCATGAAGCAACAACATCAAAAGTATCTGATGATGTAATATTTTATTTAAATCAAAGAGGTATTTCTTCAGAAGATGCTATTTCTTTAATTATACATGGTTATGCAAAAGAAGTTTTACAAAATTTACCTATGGAATTTGCTGTAGAAGCTAAGAGATTATTATCTATTAGTTTGGAAGGATCTGTAGGTTAATAATAAAAATATATATATTTTAATTTATTTTAATGCAATTAAGTGATATGAAAAAAAATATTCTAACAATAAAGAATTTAAAAGCTAAGATTAATGATACTGAAATTTTACATGGTGTTGATTTAGAAATTAATGCTGGAGAAATTCATGCAATAATGGGACCAAATGGTTCTGGTAAAAGTACTTTGGCTTCTGTTCTTGCAGGAAAACCAGGATATGAAGTTACAGAAGGTTCAGTTACATTTTGTGGGCGAAATTTGTTAGAAATGCCAGTAGATGAAAGAGCTAAAGCTGGATTATTTCTTGCTTTTCAATATCCAATGGAAATTCCAGGAGTATCTAATCTTAATTTTATAAAAACTGCATTAAATGAAGTCCGCAATTATCGTAAACTTACACCTTTAGATGCTTTTGAGTTTAGAGAGTATATAAAAGAAAAAGCAAAAATTCTTAAAATAGAACAAAAATTCCTGGAACGTGCTGTTAATGATGGATTTTCAGGCGGAGAGAAGAAACGTAACGAGATATTCCAAATGGCAGTATTAGAACCAACTCTTGCTATTTTGGATGAGACTGATTCTGGATTGGATATTGATGCTTTGCGTATAGTATCAGAAGGAGTTAATAAAATAAAAACAGAGGATAATGCTTATATAGTAATTACACATTATCAAAGATTATTGCAATATATTGTACCTGATTTTGTTCATATATTATATAAAGGACAAATAATTCAATCTGGCGATAAAACACTTGCACTTAAATTAGAAGAAAAAGGATATGAAGCTGTTGGAATAATATAGTATTACGTATATTATAATATAAATATTATTCTAAAAATAATATAACTATATAATTATTAATTGAATATATGAAATTAGAACGTGTAATTATTGGAATTATGACTGGTACATCTGTAGATAATATAGATGTTGCAGCTGTTAAAATTCAATTAAATGATAATAACGAGTACACATTTAATTTATTAGCATCTAATACATATTCTTTTAATAATGGTATAGATTCAGAAATAAAAAAAGCAATGTTAAACACTGCTAATACAAGTGATATATCACGGCTTAATTATGCAATATCTATAATGTTTGCTGATATAATAAAAGATTTTATATCAAAAAATAATCTTAATTGTAATACAATAAATGCGGTTGCTATACATGGACAAACTGTTTGGCATAATCCATCAGTTGATAATTGTAATATTGCTTCAACTTTGCAGTTAGCTAATGGTTCAGTGCTTTCAGCACTGCTAAACAAAACTGTTATATCAGATTTTAGAGCAGCAGATGTTGCTTTAGGCGGTCAAGGCGCACCATTAGTTCCTATATTTGATTATTACTTTCTTAAAAGCAATAATAATAATGTAATTGCGTTAAATATAGGAGGAATGGCAAATATAACATATATTCCTCAGGGAGGTGGGATTGATAATGTTATTGCATTTGATACAGGTTGTGGTAATGTATTATTAGATGAATACACACGTAAATATTATAATAAGCCTTTTGACAAAAATGGAGAAATTGCAAGAACAGGACAAATAAATTATAATCTATTGAATGAATTATTAAATTTAGATTACTTTAAACAATCTTATCCTAAATCATGTGGTAGAGAATTGTTTAATTTAAGTCTTGTTGAGAACAGTATATATAAATTAAAATTAACAAATAATATTTTATATTCTGATGTTTTACGTACTTTAACTGAACTTACTGCTATAACAATTACAAATTCAATAAAAATTTGTTGTAAATCTGCAGATGTAATAGTTAAAGGTGGTGGAATAAAAAATAATTTGTTAATGGATTTAATAAAAGACAAATTAAATAGACAGTTTAATATTATAGACTCAGATAATTTTGGTATTTCAAGTACTTATTATGAAGCGATAGCATTTGCTTTTCTTGGATTTTTATCTTTAGGAAGTATTCCTGGAAATATTCCAAGTGTAACAGGTGCCAAAAAGAGAGTAGTACTTGGTACAATTTCAAGAAATATATCTTAGTACATAATAATAAAAAGAAATTAAAGAATAAATAATAGTATTTATATAAATTTTATAATGTAATAATTAATAATAACAAGAATATGTCATATAATATAGGTATAATTGGCACTGGTTATGTTGGGCTTGTAACTGGAAATTGCTTTGCTTCAACAGGTAATAATGTCTATTGTGTTGATATAGATGAAAATAAGATTAATAAACTTAAACAGTCTATTTGTCCAATATATGAACCTGGTTTAGATAAACTGTTGGAAAGTAACAATAAAAATGAAAATATTGTTTTTACAACAAATATTAATGATTGTGTAGATAATTGTAATATTATATTTTTATGTTTGCCAACTCCGCCAAGTGAAGACGGTTCTGCTGATTTACACCATGTTTTAAATATGGCTGATACTTTAGGGAAACTTATTCTTAAATCAAATAATAGAAATAAGAGAATTATAATTAATAAAAGTACAGTACCTGTTGGTACTGCTGAAAAAGTACATAATATCTTGTTGAAATACTTGCCAGAAAAGGAATTTGTTGTTGTTAGCAATCCTGAGTTTTTAAGCGAGGGCTCAGCAGTAGAAGAGTCTCTGAAACCAAATAGGATTATAATAGGAACAAGAGATAAATGGGCAGAAGAAATTCTTTGTAATTTATATTCACCTTTTGTTCGTTCAGGAAATCCAATCATTGTAATGGATGAAAAAAGTGCAGAAATTACAAAATATGCATCAAATTCTTTCCTTGCAACTAAAATTTCGTTTATGAATGAGTTATCGGCTTATTGTGAACAAGTTGGTGCTAATATAGATAAAATTCGATATGGTATGGGAGCAGATAATAGAATTGGCAAGATGTTTTTATATGCTGGAATTGGTTATGGCGGTTCATGCTTTCCAAAGGATGTTCGTGCACTTGCTTATGCTGCAGATTCTGTAAATACTCCTCTTTCTATTGTAAAAACAGTTCAAGAGGTTAACTATAAGCAAATTGATAGATTTAATAATAGAATAGAGAAATATTTTACTTCTGATTTAAAAAATAAAAAAATTGCTATATGGGGACTTGCTTTTAAGCCTAATACTGATGATGTTAGAGAAGCACCTGCATATAAATTAATTGATTTTTTATTAGCTCGTGGAGCAAAAATTTCTGCTTTTGATCCTGAAGCGTTAGATAATACGAGAAAGATTTATGGCGATAGAGTAGAGTTGGTTAATAAAATGTATGATGCCTTAAATAATGCAGATGCTCTGGTTATATGTACAGAATGGAATATTTTTAGAACTCCTGATTTTGATATAGTTAAATCAAAATTAAAAAATAATGTTATTTTTGATGGACGTAATTTATTTGATCTTGAAGTTATGAATAAATTAGGGTTTACCTATTATAGCATTGGAAGGCCTAATGTAATTAACTAAGAATTTTTATTTATTTTAGATTATTTATATAAATTATATAAATCTAGTAAAAGACAATAATTTTAATTATTGTCTTTTTTTTGTTTATTGTAAATAGTTTTTGGTATTATATACATATCTTGGTATAATTTTTGCATATAATATACAATTTATAATTATTCTAATTAAGAAAAACAGATTGATATTATATGTTTAAGAGGAATAAAAAAGATATAGTAATAAAATCTTGGGATAAACCAAGCAGATTTAAGCGTATTTTTAGCTTTATAGCTAAATCTATGCTGTCTATTGCTATGCTTTTGATATTACTCGTTGTTATAATTTCTAATTCTCCATCTATAAGACATTACTTGTTAAACAAAATTACTAATGTTGTAAATGAATATTTAATAGCCGATATTGAAATAGATGATATTCATATACTTAATTTTAATGGTATCGCATTGCAGCATATTAGAGTTATGACTGCAGGAGATACTTTAGCTTATATACCTGAAATAGAAGCTAATATAAACTTTGAATCATTATTTTCTGGAGTAATTGATCTTAATTATGTTAAATTAAATTCTCCTAATATAAAATTATTAAGAAATTCAAAAGATAGTCTTTGGAATTATACTCAGATAGTAAAACCAAGTCAAGAACCAGAAGAACCATCATCGCCTTCAAGTCTGAAAATTAAAGTGGGTGAATTAGTATTAAATAATGCGAAATTTGCCATGTGGGATTCTACTGTGAATTATGATTTTTATGGACATATTAATTATCAAAAAATGGCTTTAAGCGAATTGAATCTTCATGCAAGAAATATCTTAGTTGATATGGATGAAAATTTAATCAAAGCTAATATTTTGAATTTATCAGCTTATGAAAATCCATCTAAGTTTAGAATTGACAAATTTGCAGGAAATGTAACTATAGATAAAAACTCTATTGAATTAGAAAATACAGAATTAGCATTGGATAATGCTCATTTTAATTTTGATGCTAAAATGGATAATTTTTCCATATTAACAGAGGGCAATACTGATATAGAAAAAGTTGATATGTATTTAGATTTACAAGGACATGATATAGATCTTGTATTTATTGATAATTTTGCTATATTACCTATAAGGTTAGGATTTGTAAAGGATATTGATGTAAAAGCAAAGGGAACTTTGATGGATTTAGATGTATCAAAGTTAATATTAAATACTAATTATTCTCATATTGACTTATCTAAATGTAGATTAACTAATTTGTTAGAGCCAGATTCGTTATCTTATCAAGGTATATTAAATTCTACGAGCTTGTCAAGGCAGGAATTACCTACAATGTTAAAAAATATTGATTTAGCAGCTGTTCCTGATTTTGGAAAAGCTTTTATTAATAATACAAAATTCTATGGTACATTAGATACTGTTTATGCAGATGTTGATATAAAATCAACTATTGGTAATGTTAAGGGGGATGCTGGTATCGGATTTGGGAAAAATCCTTTTTCATACGATATAGATTTATCTGTAAATAGAGTAAATTTAGCAAATATTTTGAAAAATAATAAATTATCATCTAATATTGATGCTGTTTTTAATGTAAAAGGTAAGGGATTAACTAGCAATAATATATTTGCTCAAGCCAAAATTGATTTAAAACGTTCTAATATTTTTGGTCTTGATCTTAAGGAGAGCAATATCGTTTTTGATGCTATAGGTGATAGTGTTATTATTCATAATTTCTCTCTTGTACAATTGAATAAAACCAAAGGAAACAATATTGTACTTGGTGATGCTAATGGTAATATTCTAAATGATGATATAGAAAATAATGGAATAGAAGATTATCTTAGTAAAGTCTCTATAAATGGTGGAATTGGATTAAAAACTGCAGATAATCCACATTTAGTTTTAAACATTGATTTAGAAAATATAGAGTTGTTAAATATTGTAAATAAATTTTCTGATAGTCAATATACGAGTTTGCCTACTTCAATTGATAGTAAAATTAACTTAGATATAAATGATTTTAATATTGATAATATATTGGGAAATTTCTTTATTGACATAAGCCGTTTAGAATTTAATGATAAAAGTATGCTGCCGCTTACTATAAGAGGTATGATGAATATGCAGGATACGTCAAATCAAAAAATTGAATTAGATGTAGATAATATTTTTACTGATATTTTATATTTATCAATTGACGGGAAATATAAGTTTACAGAATTATTAAATGATCTTTCAAATCATTTTGATGCTGATTATAAATTTATTTCAAAAAAATTAGATAATTCTGTATTTAATAAGTTTACAACAGTTGATACAACATCTGTTATTGTGGATAATACAAAAATTGATAAAAAAACGAAAAAGAATAATAAAAATATTCAAGATAACAATATTATTAATAAATTGAATCATAATGAAGCTGTTTTAAATCTACAAATTCGTGATTTAGATTGGATTAATATATTATTGCCTGATTTTAATTCCTCCTCTTCTTATATTGATGCAAATTTACGTTTTAATTCTAATTATTTATATAGTAGTTTTGATATTGATTCTATTCAAATAAATAATTTAGAATTAACATATAATGATTTAGATGTAAATATAGGCAATGTATTTATTGAAGGCAGTAATAATATAAATATTATTGATACAATATCTAATATAGATACACTCTATTTTAATATAAGAGATGGATTTAAAGTTAATATTGCCAATATAAGTTTAGATTCTATTAATTTTTATACAAATATTAATCAAAAAGAAGTAGATATAAACTTATCTAGCAGCTATAATAATATTCTGCAAACAAAAATAAATGGCATTATTGATTTTTCAAATAAAAATATGTTTAATATGAATTTTGATACGTTGATGCTATTATTTAATAAACAGGAATGGCATAATATAGATCCAATTAATATTGCTTTTTCGAATGATGGTATTGATATATATAATTTTGGATTGGAAAGAGATAAAAAAGAGAATTTATTTATAAAAGGCAATCTGCATGGCGATACATTGAATAATGTATCATTACGATTAAACAATTTTGAATTTAATGATTTACAATATATATTAAATGATGTAGATGACAGCAAGTCTAAAATATTTGCGAAATTAGATACTTTAAAATTGGATGTTACTGGTACATTAAATGATCCTATAATGAATTTGTCTTTATTTATAGATAATATTCAATATGCAAAACAAAATCTTGGTTATTTTAATGCTTATTTTAGATATAATGATAGTAATTTTCATGGACATGCCAGAATGTTTAATCCTTTAGATCAAGAATTATTATCTGTA
>JAFRQN010000284.1 GCA_017428585.1 Bacteroidota bacterium
AGACAGCTTGCAGAATTTGGACCAAAATTTATAGATGAAATACTGGTCAAACAATTAGGTGTTGATTTTGATAAAGTAAATGGTGAATTTGATCTTACTGCAGAAGGTGCTCATTCGCAACGTCGAATCGTACATAGCAAAGATAAAACAGGCGAAGCAGTTCAATTAACTGTTATAGAGAAAGTTCAAAAGCATCCTAATATTAAAATATATACCAATCAAATTGTTTTTGATTTGTTGACTTTATCTCATCATTCAAAAAGATCAATTGACATTTATGAGCATCCTGCATGTTTTGGAGCATTTGTTTTTGATGATAATACAAAAGAAATATATCCATTTTTTGCAGAACGTACTATATTAGCAACAGGTGGTTTAGGTCAAATATTTTTACATACTACTAATCCTCAGGAGTCTACAGGTGATGGTATTGCATTGGCATGGCGTGCTGGAGCAAGATGTTTTAATCTTGAATATATACAATTCCATCCAACTGCATTATATAAAGGAGATAAAAGATTTCTTATTTCTGAATCGGTACGTGGAGAAGGTGGAGTATTGGTTGATAAGAATGGAAAAGAATTTATGAGTAGATTTCATCCGCAGGGTAGTCTTGCACCTCGTGATGTAGTAGCTCGCAGTATTCATCAAATCATGCTTGAAACAAATTCAGAAAACGTATATTTAGATATAACAAGCAAAAATAGAGATTGGTTAAAAGATAGATTTCCTACTATATTTGAACATTGTTATGAATTTGGTATAGATATGTCTAAAGATTTAATACCTGTAGTTCCAGCTGCTCATTATTTGTGTGGAGGTGTAGGTGTTAGCTTACGCGGTAGAACATCTATAAGACGTCTATATGCAGTAGGTGAAGTATCTTGTACTGGTGTTCATGGTGCAAATAGATTGGCATCGTCTTCATTATTGGAGGCATTAGTATGGGGTTATTTAGCAGGGAAAGATTGTATAGAACCTTGCAGACAAGGTGATTATTTCCCTCCAATCAGTGATTGGGTAGATGAGAAAGAAGAAATAGATCCTGCTTTAATATTCCAAGATTGGACTTCTATAAAGAATACAATGTGGAATTATGTAGGATTGATAAGAACAAAACAGCGTTTACACAGAGCTCAAACAATGCTTCGCAATTTGCAGCTTGAAATAGAAGCGTTCTATAGAAAAGCTAAAATGTCTCGAGAAATAATAGAACTTCGCAATGGTTTACAGGCAGCGATTGCAGTTACAAATGCAACATTAGAATCACCATGCAGTCGTGGTACTCATTATTTAGTAGATTAATAGAATAATATGCAAATATAAAATAATATAGTCTAAAATTATATAAAAATAATATGAGTGAGAACATAAAAGATAATATTAAAAATAATAAAATATCAGAGTTATTAATTGATATAATAGAATCTAATCGTGGAAAAATTACACCATCTGAAGCTGCAGCTAAAACTGGATATTCATTGGATGAAATTGCCGTAGCATTAGATAGATTATTAGAACTTTATGAAGTAAGGGTAACTCTTGATCAAGAAACAGGCAAGTTGGTATATATATTTAAATATCCTTTATTCGAGCGTAAACAAAGGACATTTAAGGAAAAACTTGCAGCTTTTATAAGTTTGCTTTATAAAGGGTTCCAATTAGTTTATAAGGCAGCAGTCGGTGTAGTACTTATCTTTTATACGGTATTATTTCTTATAATATTATTAGTTATGTTCTCTACTAATTCAAATAGGGATGAAGATAGAGGTTCAGGTGTAGGTGATGTGATAGCTGCTATTTTTCATGCAATTTTGGAAAGTATGCATATAGTTACCTATCAGCGAATTATAGAACAGGCATATACTCCTAATGGTGATATGTATATGCAATATAAACCAGAAAAAAATAAAGGAAAGAATTTTATATATTCTGTATTTAGTTTTGTATTTGGTCCAGAACAACCAAAAATAGATCCGCTTGCCAATGCAAAAGAGATATTATCTTATATTCGTTTATATAATAAAGGTAAATTGACTACATCTAATATAGTAGAATTGGCAGGAGGAAATTTTGAAAAAGCTGAGTCTAAATTAGCAGAATATGCAGGAAAATATTCTGCAGATTTAGAGATTTCTAATAATGGCGTGCTTTATGGTGATTTCAAAAATATTATGGATGATACCATATCTCCTGAAGAAGCAAAAAATATAGAATATTATAAAGATGAAGTAGAACCACCAGTAGAATTTACAGGCAATTCAGGACGAAGGAATTTTATTATTTGTATTATGAATGGTTTCAACTTATTAATGTCTGCAATGTTCTTTATGAATTCTGAATTTGTACAAATGTTCTTATTAGAAAATTTTGAAATTTCAGAAATGGCAGCAAGCATTATTACAGCTGGAATATCAATTTTCCCTTTGGTAGTATCTATCTTATATTTCCTTATTCCTATATTAAGATATCCATCATATTCTAGACGCAAGAAAAAAAGACCATACAATTTAATGCATAAAAAATTAGTTGGATATATTTGTTCGCAAAGGAAAATGGATTTTAATGTAAATGAATTTTATTTTTTAGTTAAGTCTGATGATAGAAGCCAAGAAAAATTATTAAAAAAGGTTTTGGAAGATGTCCGTGTTGAATTGGAAGGAACTGTTGAAATGGATGAACAGGGGAAAGTATTTTATAGATTTGAAAGATTATACAACGAATTAACATTTGTTAATATATAAAATAAATTATTTAATATAATAAATTAATATAGTTAATAATAAGTTATTTGATAATATGCCGGCAAAAAAAACAAAAGAAGAAGAAATCAAAGACAATGAGTTCCCAATTAGTTCTAAAAGAATAATAAAAAGCTCAAGACACATAGCAAGAGAAAAAGTACTTCAAATACTTGTGGCTTATTTTGTTTCAGGTACTTCAATAAATGAATTAATAAAACACATATTTACACGTGATTATAATTTTGAAGGTGATGTTATAGAACAGAAAGATGAAAGGCATTCTCTTTATAATACTCGTGCATTGTCGCAGGAGGAAATATATGAGCTTGATGCAGATGCTGCTATAAAATGGCGTGAAGAAGATATAGATTTTGCAAGAGTTCTAATAAATGAAGCTATTAATGAGCAGGAATTTATAATTGAACAGCTTAAGCAAATATCAATTAATTGGGAATATGATAGAATATCAATTATTGATAGAATTTTGATTATTATGGCTGTTACTGAATTTATGCATTGTCCTGAAATTCCAGTTAAAGTAAGTATAAATGAAGTAATGAATATTTCTAAAATATATTCTACAGAGAAATCAACACAGTTTATTAATGGCATATTGGATAAATTTTTAGTTTATTTAAAAGAACAAAATAAAATTAATAAAACAGGAAGAGGGTTAGATTAATAGATGGATAGCATGTGTACTTGGAATTTAGAGGATATTGTTGCATTGACATTTATTAAGAAAATGTCATATAAGGCTAAAAGAGAAATAGTTAGTAAATATAATTCATTGTACGAATACTTAAATGATGATGAGCAGCCAAGTAAATTTGACAGTAATGTTAATGATATAATAGGAATTGTTAATGAAGCAAAAAAACAATTAGATTTATGCGAAAAGAATAAAATTAGAATTGTAACCTATTGGGATGAAATATATCCGTCTCTTCTAAAAAAAATCGTTTATCCACCTAATATTTTATTTGTAAAGGGAGAACTGCAAAATCAAGATGCAGTTTCTATTTCTGTAGTTGGAACAAGACGCAACAGTTATTATGGCAAACGTTCTGCTGAACGTTTTGTCAAATCTTTTGTGAATCATGGTATAATTATTACAAGTGGTATGGCTATTGGAATTGACAGCATTGCTCACCGAGCATGTATCAATGAGAATGGTATTACGTATGCTGTAATTGGTTGTGGTATAGATAAGATATCAGGTACAGCATTATCCTTAGCAAATAATATTATAGAAAAAAATGGAGCTATTATATCAGAATATCCATGTGGTACAGTTGCACGTCCTCAATTTTTCCCTCAACGCAATAGAATAATAAGTGGTTTATCTATTGCCACGTTGGTAGTTGAATCAAGATCAAGTGGTGGAGCTTTAATTACTGCAAAATTTGCATACGATGAAGGTAGAGAAGTCTTTGCTGTACCAGGTAGTATAGAGTCAGAAACAAGTACTGGATGCAATGAATGGATTGCAGGAAATGGCAGTTCTGGATTTTTTAAAGCTGGCTGTGCTTATTCGCCTGATTATATGTTGTCAGAGTTGAATATAATAAATAAAGATATTCCTGTTGTTAAGACAGAGGAAAAAATACAATTTGATACAGCTTCAGAACAAAAAGTTTATGATAATATATTTGCAGAACCTATAAGCATTGATGATTTACAGGAAGTAACAAAATTGGATATATCAGAATTGCTCACAACATTAATGAAATTGAATTTTGGTGGTTTTATAGAAGAGCTGCCTGGCAAGCTGTATATAAAAAAAGTTAATTAATCTGTTCTTTATTATTGTTAATAATTAATTGTTATTTCTCCAACGTGAAAAAAAATAATTTTCTTTTAATTTTAATCCTTTTTATTTTAGGTTATGAAATAGAAACGGCAGAAGCACAGATTTTGCCTACAATTAATTCTATATTTATAGAA
>JAFRQN010000285.1 GCA_017428585.1 Bacteroidota bacterium
AGGAAATCCCTTTGGATGATACGTCTGTTATTGCGGCATTATTACATAATGTACTTGATGAAAGTGATATTTATACTTATGAGGATATTAAATTTACTTTTGGTTCAACAATTGCACAAATAGTTGATGGTATTAGCAAGATAAAGTTTGTTGAAAGTCAGCATATTGAACGACAAGATCAAATGGATAATTATAGAAGATTATTGCTATCTTTATTTACAGATATAAGAATTATCCTTATTAAACTTGCAGATAAACTACATAATATGCGTACATTACAGTATGTTTCGAGAGAATCACAAATCAGACGAGCAACAGAAACTTTAAATATTTACTCTCCATTTGCAAATAGGTTTGGATTAAGAAATATAAAATTTGAATTAGAAGATATATCGTTTAAATATTTACATCCTAATGAGTATAATAGTATTTCTAATACAATACAGGGAACGCAGAAAGAAAGAGAGCTTTATGTAGAAAAATTTAAACAGCCAATAACAAAGATACTTGCTGATGAAGGTATTTTAAAAGAGCATAATATTTCTTATGAAATTTCTGGACGTGCTAAACATATTTATTCTATTTATAATAAGACAATTTTAAGGCAAAAACGAGTAGAAGATCTTTATGATATATTTGCTATAAGAATTATTTTGGATACAGATAATCCTTTCTTTTGTTTTTATATCTATGGAATAATTGCTAATTATTATAAACCTATTCCTGAGACTTTTAAGGATTATATTTCTAATCCAAAACTAAATGGATATCAATCTTTGCATACTGCTGTAGTAGGTCCTGATAATAAAATTGTAGAAGTACAAATTCGTACGTTAAATATGCATAAAGCAGCTGAAGTAGGAGTTGCAGCTCACTTTAGATATAAATCTGGTATTACAAGTGCAGAATCAATATTTGATGATAATAATTTACAATCTTGGTTTGATGAAGTCCGAAGAGTTTTTGACAGCATTAGTAATGAAAATTCAACGAAAAGTTCAAAAAAACTTTATCAAATTGTTTCAAATAATGTCCTACACGATAGTATTTATGTGTTTACTCCAAAAAATGAATTTAAAAAATTACCAAAAGGAGCTACTGCTTTAGATTTTGCATTTGCTATTCATTCTGAAATAGGATTATCTGCTATTTCTGCAAAAGTTAATGGGAAAACTTGTGATTTAGACCATGTGTTATCAACTGCAGATAAAGTAGAAATTATTACATCTAAAACAAATAAACCAGATGAAAAATGGCTTGATTTTGTTATAACAACACGGGCAACTACAAAATTAGTTTCTTATTTTAATAATATAAATAAGAGTAAAATCAAAGAAGGTAAAAAAATCTGGGAACAAAAAAATATTGATAATGGATTTGTATTTAGCAAGGATGAGTTTAATGCTATATTAATAAACTTTAATTTTGATAAAGAAAATGATTTCTATAAAGCAATTGCCGATCATACAATTGATATAGAAAAAGTATATAGGTTTATAATGTTAAAGCTTGCTGTACATGTTAAAGATAATAAGAATGATACTTTTTTCAATGTTAATAATAAGAGCAAAATCATAAAAAATAAATATTATGATTTTGATAAAAATAAGGTAGTTCTTGCTGAATGTTGTCATCCGCTTCCAAATGAAGAAATATTTGCTTTATTTAATGAGAATAATGAAATTGTTGTTCATTCAAAGGATTGTATTCAATATAGATATAAAAAAATAATGCAAACTAATTCTGATATTATTTTGAATATCGAATGGAATCAATTATCGGATATTCCTTTTTCTGTTGAGTTATTTATTTCAGCAGAAGATAGTGAAAATTTAATTCAACAAATTATAGAGATTTTTATGAATTATGATGGAATAAAAATCAAACTTATTTCTCAGGATTCTGATAATTCTAATGTATATATAAAACTTATTTTTGACATAAATAATAAAATATCTTATCAATCTATAATTAAAGATATAGAAAATATTAAAAATGTAAATTCTGTTGAAAGAAAAATTTAATATAGAAATATGTTGTTATGAATGCTGTTATTAATTTAAAAAATATCTTTTTTATATCAATACTATTCTCATTTTATGCTTGTGAATGTGTACCTACTATGGAGACTGAAAAGGAGATAATTCCAACTCAATTTGGTCATATTGCTTTTATCAATTCACTTAGTACAAAATCATCTATTAATATATCTTATAATTCTACTAATATTATAAATAATTTATTTCTTGATTCTAAAGATAGTATTTATGATATTTCATTAAATAAAATAACAAAGGGGTTTTCTAATATAAAAATTTTTCAATTAGATACATTTCAATTAGATACAATAAATTTAGATACTAAACCAATATTGTCTTTTGGAGTCAATATAGAACAAGGAGAAAATTATTCAGCTGTTATATATAAAAAAAATTCGATGAATACTTGTTTGTTTCTTTGTGATTCATTTAGTTTGTCTAAAAAAAACTACTCTCAATTTAGGTTAATAAATTTAAGTAATGATTCTTTATTTATATATATAGATGATGAGTTAATTTCAATGTGCTTGCAATATGGATATACTAAAGTATATGCTTTAAACTTAATAAAGAAAAAATATGTTATGATTAAAGATGCAAAAAATAAAGTTCTTTTTTCTATTAGTTCTTTAAATTTATATGATGATAGTATGTATAATATCATTTATAAAAATAAAGATTCCGTTTTTATATGCAGATATAGTTTTCTTTAATAGTTGTATTATTCTATTATAATATTTTATAATATTTTATAATTTATTATATTTGTAAATGTGATTCTTAAGAATATTTTTATTTAATATAAATTAATTTTAACAGGAGTTGAAATGTATTTTAAAAAGTTTTTATTACTAACAGCTATACTAACTTGTTTTTGTTTAAATTTAGCTAAAAGTAATATACAAACATTAGAATTACAAACTAAAAATGGGATGCAATTAGTGCAAATTAAGGAGAATAACAATGTATATTTGCCACAGGAATCTATTTTAATGTTAGGTGGTAATAATAATTTTGAAAAGCGTTATACTCGTAATCTTTCTAAAATTGATAAAAAAGGTAAAAGATTTGTTAATATCAGTGGTAATAATAATTTAGATGGTACTTCTGATATAG
>JAFRQN010000286.1 GCA_017428585.1 Bacteroidota bacterium
CTCTTTAATATGTAATTAATTATGTTATTCTTTTATAAAACTAAAAATACTATCTTTTATTTTTATTGAATATGTGCCTATACTTAGATTCTCAATATTAATCTCGTTGGTATTATTAATTCCATTTATAATCAATTTTCCACTCATATCATATATTTTATATTCTTCACCTAATAAATTGTCATTATTTATATGAAGAATATTTGATGCAGGATTAGGATAGATTGATAATTTTGTATTTTCAACTATACTTTCTTCAGGTGCATTCTTTATACTTATTTCATCTAACCATAAAGCATTACCACTTGATCCTGGTACTCCGCCAATTCTTAAAAGAAAGTTTTCATTTGCATAATCAGATAAATCTATTTGAACATGTTTATATTCATCGGAGGATGGTAAATACAAAGACAAAGTATTTGATGCGAATGAAGAAGAATCTCCAACAGTTTCTTGGCAAAAATTCTCAGATATTTTTTGCCATGTTTCTCCAAAATCTTTTGAAATTTCTATTACAACTTTTGGTTGAGAAGATGTTTTTTCCTTATAATCAGAATAAGCATAATAATATGATAATATTTTATTGGTTTTATCTTTACAATCTATTTCTCCAAACATTATATATCCCGGCTTAAACATTACTTTATAGCCTTGCCATAAAAGAAAAACAACCGCATTTTTTGTATTATTGGCACCTGAACGATTATCAATTAAAAAATATGGATTAAGTGAATAATCAAAGATTGTATGTACTGGAAGCCCACCTGTATTTGAAAGCGTATCTGAATTTTCAAAAGTAATTTCAAGTTCTTTATATGCAGTATCTATTAAACTTCTTTTATCTGTTTCAATTATATTATCTTTTGAATTTATATCTACAAGAGAAATATCATTACTGTAAATATTAGAAACTGAAGCTGTAATACAAGTAGAAGAGCCTTTATAATCAGATCTTGATATTGCTGGAAATTCAATTATTGCAGTTTCGCCTTTATTTAATGTTCCTGAATATGTATCTCTTTTAGTTATAAATGTGTCATATATTTTAATCTCATAATTATTAGGATTTAAAAAATTATGAGTATTTGATATAATATATGATATATCAAATTTCGTTACCGGCAAATCAGAATTATTTGTTATTTTAATTTTAGGATATATAGGTTCAATCTTAAAAATATTATTATATTCTGTTAAATCTTCTACTGCTAAGTCTGTTCTAATATCTTCTGGAACTTCTATAACTGCTTTATGACCTGTATAAATATTGCCTGTATTTTCCGAAATGAATGCAGCAATTTCTAAATTTGTAAGATCAAGAGGAACATTCCTTATAGAATCAGGAAGAACTATAGTATATTTTCTACATTCATAACTTCCTTTTTTAGTATTTGTTATTAGATCTCCCCAAATACCACCTTTTGATATTACTTTACGCAAAACATGCATGTGTCTGTAAAGAGTATCATTTATTGCATATTCTGGATTTTTTTCTAAACCACCATACATAAAATCTTCAATTTCATTCTGCAAAAGCATGACAATTAAAGAATTTTCTGTTTCTGGAGAATCATCTGTATAATAATATTCGACTTCTACTGTAAGCTCACGGGTTTGATAATTAATTTCTGGTTTAACATAAACATTTACAATAGAATTCTGCTTCATAATACTAATAGCGGTATGTCTCCACTTATCAGATGTCATTGCCCAAGGATTTGTAGATCTATTTATAGAAGCTAATGGATAATTTGTAGTCCTCCAATAATTATACTTTTGATAACCTATCTCGTCCCCAACTATTTGACCTTCATCTGTTTTTAAATCTAACTCAAAAACTCTAATAGGACCAGTAAAAGTACCACTAACACCATCATAATAATTATTAATTATTATAAATTTATTTGAAAATTCTTTTGCAAGTGCATTTGCTTCTTTATCTCCCATAGGGAAACCCTTGTAATTTGTACCTGTAAAATGTTCAAATACGACATTACGCTTTTGAACTTCTGTACTTACCCATTTTGGTGTTTGTGAATATAAAGAAATAGCAAATAAAAAACATAGTAATATACTATAAAATATTAGTAAATTTTTCATAAATTAATTCCCAGAAATGAATATTATAATTTATATTTATACGCTGTATTAAAAATATTAAATACATTAAACATATAACAATGTTAATTCTACATTTATTTTTGATAAAATTTGATAGTAACTAACCAAACCAATGTATAATGCTATTTCATTTAATGACATACACTAAAACAAGAACTAGGATCAGCTGTTACATATCTAACACCTGGGAGAGTAGCTAATATAATAAAGTATTCTTCATAATCTAATTCAACTGGATAAGCTAAACTACAATCTATTCCAATTAATTCTTTTGTTATTTGTGGATTAGTATTCCCGAGACTATCCTGACAGAATGAAAATGTTGTTTTACAACATCCAACTTCTCTGTTGCATACTACTTCTATAGGAATTGAATAAAGAGTATCATTATTAGAATCAAAACAATTAAATGTTACTATTGATTTACATGCTTGTTCTTTATAAAAAACAGTTTGCGGTAAATAATTACCTAAAGAATCACATGGAGGTAAATCAGCCATTTGCTCTGCTTCTCGTTGACTAAGTGAAAAATATATTTTTTCTTTTATTTCTTGATAATGTATTGCTTGTTCTTCTGAACTTCCAGTATATAAATAATTATATAAATTTTTACAATTTGTATAATTTGCCAAATCTATAAATATATTTAATATATCTATCTGTCTTATTAGCGGATTATTAGGACAACTTCTTACCCTATATGACACAATGATTGGACAATCTGGAAATTCAGTTAGTGTATCATAATCTACAACATAAGTATCCCATGGAATATTACTCCAATCACAACCTAATGTTGTATCATTCGGA
>JAFRQN010000287.1 GCA_017428585.1 Bacteroidota bacterium
AGATATTCTAATAAATTTAGATACATCTGAATCGGTAATATCATTATCGTTTGCTATTATAGATGTTGTTTTACCATAGTTTTTAACAAAAACTAATTCTGAACCAATACCTCTTACTTCTGGAGTTATTAATTGACAGTTGCCCTGTCTAAACTCAACAATTAATTTATCATAAAGATTAGAACTCTTAGTGTCTTCATCACCCTCATCAATAACAAAATTCATTAGTTCAGGATAAGTTAAAATATTTTTTTCATTACTAATAGCATTTCCTATTGCCTGATTATAGTATGATATTAAATATTCTTCATATTCATCTTTATCTATTCTTTCTTTACAAAGAATAAGACCAATAATATCAGGAGGTGTTGCTGGATCTTTCACTGGCATTGTTACAAGAAACATTTGATAGATATCAGATTTACTCTTTTTAGTACCAAGTGCTTGTTGAAATGCCAATTTTAATTCTACATCATTAACTTCAAGATCCTCAAGATACTCAAAGTTTTCTTTATCACCGTTAAATGCCTTTCTTATAGCAGGTAAAGAACGATCACCTGTAGCCATAAGTTTTTTAATTTCACTAACAAGCAAATTCATTCTTGCTGTATCGACAACATCTTGATTAAAAGTAGTTTCCTCTTCTACTGCTTCTTCCTCAAAATCCATTTTCTTTTTTATGATTTCTTTTAGAGAACGTACTTGTTTATCATTAATTTCATAAAAAGAAATAGATGAGAATCTAAAGTTGTTGAAATTACTAAGTATGCTTTTCAATTTATTTTGAAAAGATACTCCATCTTGCGCTTGTACAGTATTATTCACTGACATTAACATCACTAATGATAGCGCAAAGAAAATAAAAAAACTTTTGTTCTTTAACATTTTATGTATCCTATATTATTCTCTAAAATTATTACTTCTTCTTTGGAGCAGGAGCCTTTTTATTTGTTGATTGATTTGGTTTTGCGGCACCTCCACCACCTGTAGTTTTTGCAGCAGAAGGAGTATAATCAACACTGAACATGACTTCTGAATCTACTCTTGAAGTTTTTCCATTTGTTGGATGTTTAGCTGTTACAGAAATTGGAATTGTTATCATACCTTCAGCTGTCTTAACATTAGCACCTGAATTCTTAGTAATTTCCATTTCTATAACGTAACCATTTTCAGCATCACCTCCCACGATTTCTGGTTGACGAGTAACTGAATAACCGTTTACATCGCAGTTTGCATCTCTAAATGTTGGATCTCCCATAGTACATTTAGCATTTTTATCAGCTAAACCTGTACCAGGTCCAAGAACAGAAACGCCTGATATTTCGATTTTTATTTTATTACCACTTTGTGTATATTTTGGAGATAAATCAAAAGCTAATACTGCTGGTTCCTCTAATTTAATATCAGCATCTGAAGAGAACAATTCTACTTCTTTATCAGAATAAGGTTGTACCCATACAAGTTTAACATTAACCTTTTTATTATCAGCCATACATTCTATATTATTATCTCGTGTAATCTTATAACCAGGTATAGTTTTAGTTTCACCATTATCAAAAGTAACATAAGTTTTGAATTGATTTGCAGGAATATCATTTCTAGAATTAGGCAACATATCAAGAGCTATCTTGCTTCCATAAGTTGCACGTCTGCTTAACCTATCACTTGTTTTCTTTTCATCAACTATACCCATCTCATATACATGAAGAGTATCATAAACAACTTCAGTTTTGCCACTTAATTCATGTTTATATTCTAACACATAAGTACCAGCTGGCAGTTCTCTATCTATTGTACCTTTTAACTTATACGATTTATCTCTTTCAGGAGTACCACCTACTTGTGCAAATGAAATTGTTGCACCACTACCGCGTACACTACCTGTTATTCTATTAGTTCCTTTATAAGGACCAGCTTCTATTACAAATGAATGTTTTGAATTAGTAAAACATCTATCATCAGTAAGAGTTGAAATATAAGGTTTTGCTGTACTTGGTTTTGCTGTTTGAACACGAACGTTAATATCAAAATTACCTCTATTTTGATCAAAGTTTACAGATTGACCAGGACTAATCAATTTAGCTATATAACTATATAATTTAATTTTACCAACTAAATCAGCAGCATTATCTGCTTTCATTGCATTATCTATCGCACTCTTTACATTTGCATCAAATTTTCTTATTGTTTCTAAACCATCAGCACCTGCAGCTGCATTTGATAATACTTCAATATCACCAATAGATTCGATTTCAGCATATTTTCTCTTAAGTTCTTTTGCAACTTTCTTCAAATCACCAACTGACAATTGAACAGTACCTATATTTACCTTTATATCGTCAGAAACTTCAACTTTACTACCACTCATAGCTGCAACACCTAATACTCTATTAGTCTGAGAAGCAAAACGAAGTTTATATATACCAGCTTTACTTCTATCAGTTGGTTCAAAATTAACTATAAATGAACGTTTTTGAGCACCAACAGATTGTTTTGCAGATTCACGAGTATGAAAATCAGAATAATAGAATGCAGAATCTTCTAATCCACGAGGTGCAACAGGATTACCAACTTTCTCCAGTGGTTTATATACTGGTACGAAATCCAGTGTCTGATGAAGATTACTTGTATTTAATTTATTATAAGCAGCTTCTTTATCAAAGTTAAGTTTATAAGCTCCTACAAATTGCCAAGGTTCTCCATTAGGTCCAGGAAAACTTTGTCCATTTTGGAACGTCATAAAATCAATTCCATTTTCTCTGATATATTCATCAGATTGGAAAGCTGGAATAGAATCTGCACTTTGAATAGGAGTATAAAAAATTTGATATTCTAACTCTTCTACGTTAGCAAGAGATAATAATTTTTTTACTCTGGCATCATAATCTTTAGACGTTTCACCTTCTTGTTTTTTAACAGCAGTTGTAACATCCGTAACACCAACTTCTATTAAATACTCACGTGAAGTCTTTAATTCTGTTCCAAATATTTCTTTAATTGTTGCCATATCTGCTTCAGCTGGCAATGTAATTTCATCTTGTGGCTTTGTGTTTATACTTTCAGAACCAGAGCCAGAATACAATTGAGAAAGAATACTTTCAACTATTTTCATAGATTCACTATTCTGTTTTTTCAACCCTTCTTCAGCTTCATCACGTTCTACAATCATGATAAGCAACTCTAATAACACTGCAAGGTACAACACGAAATAGACCTTAGCTACTCCTCCACCATGAGACATAAAATTAAACCCTCCAACGACTTATCGTCGATAAATATATATAATAAATTTCTTTCATAATAAAAATAATATGAAAATAATAAATCTTGATTAATTATTTTCCTGTTATATTACCTAAATATGATATTTTTTTTACATGTTAAGTTTTAAAATAAAAATACTAATTTCAATTTTTCTTTTTTATAAACGAAAAGAAAAAATTGAATTTTATCTTTTTGCATCACATGTAAAAAGTAAATATATTTGTTTTTTTTGAAATTACAAAGAAAAAAAACTTAAAAAATAATAATGTATAAAAAATAAATAGACAAATATTAAAATATTTAGATATTATTGTAGTAAAACAAATAACAATA
>JAFRQN010000288.1 GCA_017428585.1 Bacteroidota bacterium
AAATAATACTACTACCTCTACTGGTACTAGTGTTAATACTACTACAAAAGCTGCTACAGCAAAGGCTAAAACTACAAATTCAAATACAAATACTACTTCAACTTCAACCTCAACTACTAATACAGGAACAAAAACCACTTCAACAGGATCTGGACTTAATTATGATGCTGTTATAGAAGGGTTAGATTGGATATTATATATTGATGATGTCAAGACTGTTAGTGGTAAGGTTACTACACCAGTTAAAGTTCCTTCTGGTAATTCTTCTACAATAATACCAGTTAATATTAATTTAGATTTATATGAATTCTTTGGTAATCAAGGTTTAAATAATCTTATTAATTTAGCATTATCTATCGGTGGTGTTTCTGGTAGTGCTTCTAAATTACAACTGAAAGCAAAACCTACTGTAAAAATTGCTGGTGTTCCTATTTCTTATCCAAGCTATATTACAGTTGTAAATACAGAATTTCGTGACAAATAATAGTAAAACAATTAATTTAATATTTTTATAGAGTTTATAAATGTTTTTATTTTTTGTTGTTTTTTTTCTAATTGTTGGTTTTGCAATTATTTTTATGTATGGTGTAATTGCAGATCTTACACAAGAAAAATATAACACTATTATAGAAAATAAACCAGATTCTATATTAAAAAAAATTTGGAATAAATATGATGAAATAACATCAACGTTATTTTTCTTAAATGCCTTTTGTTTGTTTTTAAGTTTTTCTTTATCAGGCACTTTTATAAAAGAATATAACATTGAGGTAATTTTATTAATAATTGTATCTATTATTGTTGTAATTTTTATTGATATATTTTTCTTTTCACTGGGAAAACGATTTGCTTCCAAGCCTATTGAGGGACTTGCTAAATGTATATATTATATAACATTTGTTTTCCTTTATTTTATGGGACATCTTAATAATTTATTTGTTAAGGTTTCGGGAAAAGACAATGATGATATAACAATGGCTGATATTACAGATTTAGTAGAAGAAGCACATGAAGATGGAGAGCTTGAAACAGGTGAATATAGATTATTAAAAAATATAATGAATTTTAATGATGTATTAGTATCTGTTGTAATGACGCCGCGTGTTGTTATGTTTTCATGTGATGCTAATACCACTGTTGCTGAAGCAATAAAAATTCCAGAAATGCAAATGTATTCAAGAGTACCTATATGGGAAGGTGATTCTATTGATGATGAAGTATTAGGATATGTTACAACGAAAGAAGTTTTCAGTGCTGCATTAAATTCTAAACTTGATGCGAAATTAAAGGATTTTGCTCGTCCTATTAATTTTATCCCTGAAAATGCAGAATTAGGAAAAACATTGGATAATTTCTTAGCTAATATGTCGCATCTTATGTTGGTTGTTGATGAATATGGTGGAATAGAAGGTATACTTACTTTAGAAGATATTCTTGAAGCTATGCTTGGAAAAGAAATTGTAGATGAAGCTGATAAAATTGTAGATTTAAGAGCATTTGCAAGGCGGAAACGTAAACAAAGAATTGATAATATTGATAATAATGTTGATTCAGATATAAAATAAATTATATATAATTATTTATGAAAATGAGACAAGTATATAATATAGGCAAAATAGTAATACTACTGCTCCTTTTCCCTTTTATTATATTAGCGTGCAAGGAAAAAGAGAATGATAAAGTAATAGAAAATGATGAAAGAAAAGTAGAAGATATAGTAGAACAAGAAGATGAAGTTCAGGATATTGAAGAGCAGTTAGATTTAGAAAAAATATATGTATATGATAATGAATTGGATACAGAGGATGTTGCTTCTGTACAGGATATTCCAATAGATACAAATGGTGATTTATATGCATTACGTAAACCTGCAAAAAAAGAAGCAAGTTATACTATAGATTCTACAGCGAATAAGAAAAGTAATTTTACAGGCCGTTGTATAAATATTTCCATTGTTGGTATGGATGCTCGTATTGGTACTACATCTAAGCATGCTGATGCCAATCACGTACTTTCAATATATCCAGAAACAGGTGAAATAGTTGTAACATCAATTCCAAGAGATACTTATTGTGATTTAGGTTATGAAGATTCAACGGGACTTAATAAATTAACTATTTGTAGATCTAATAAAGGTCGACGTAGATACTTGCAGGAAGCTGCACGTATAGCAAGAGTAAATAAAATCGATTATTATGTAGAGTTTGGATTTTCACAGGCAATGGGTATTATAGAGTTTTTGGGTTATAAAAATCCAACAAATACTCTTCAAGTTCTTAGAACACGTAAAGGATTTGGTGATGATTATCAAAGATGTT
>JAFRQN010000289.1 GCA_017428585.1 Bacteroidota bacterium
GAAGCTGTACAAAATTCTGATTTTGTTATTGAAAATAATGACACAATAGAAAAATTGTATAACAGCGTTGATTATATTTTAGATATTTTCAAAACATTGATGCCTTAAACTTTTGCTATTTTAACTATTTTTTATTTAACTATAACAATGAAAACATTAGTATTAATAAGACATTCTCAAGCAGCTTATACTAATAATAACTATACAGATTTTACAAAATCTTTAACAGAACAAGGCGAAAAAGACGCTGATCATATAGGATTACAAGTATCTAAAGTTATAAATAAACCTGATATTGTTTATATCAGCCCAGCAACCAGAACTTTAACAACAGCAAATCTATTCTTAAAACATTTCGATTTTGAAGTGGAAAAAGCAATTGTAGATAATAATCTATATGAGAATGGCTGTTATTTTGTCAAACATTTACTTCCTTCGCTTGATAATAAAATTAATACTGTATTTATATTTGGTCATAATCCAGATATAACTTTCTTGTTTTCGTATTATACAGGAAGTCAACGAAAAATGGTGCCTTCTTCAAGTTCAATTGGCATTAATTTTAATATTAACGATTGGTCAGAAATAGATAACATAAATGGAAATTTAATTTTTTTCTATTATCCTGAAATGAAATTATAATATATTTTTATTTTTGTTTTTATTTGTAGTAGTTTTTTATTATATTGCAAATATTATTCATTAATAAATAATTAATTTTTTGAATAAATAGATTATTATTCATAATTATATAATAAATATAACTTAATTTTTAAGAGGTAAAAAATGAATTTAAAAAAATTACACGGCATTCTTGCTGTATTATTACTTTCATTATTTGTTTTCACAGCTTGTGAAGAAACAGAAGATGGTCCATTAAATCCATCAACATCAAATTATCCAACAGCAGTAACTGGTTTAGCTGCAGGATGTGCTGATGAAAATACTATTATTTTTGCATGGGATGAACATAACCAAAATGCAGAATCATGGTTTAAAGATTTCTTAATTACAATCAGAGCAGAAGGCTCAATTGATTCTACAACTGTTGTATTAGCTAAAACAGCTACTGAATATAAATTTGAAAATGCTGTTGAAGGAACTATCTACAATTTCTCTATCGTTGGTAGAAATGACGATAACGAATACAGAACAAGTAGTATAGCAACTATACAATGGGCTACTGCATCACAATTCAAGAAAAATGATAACAATGCAGACATAAAAGTATATGCTTCTACTTCAGATTTCGGAAGTGGATTACAACTTTATAATGAAGACGGTGAAGCTCCAAAAGTTTGGAAAATAGCTAGTCAAGCAAACTGGAACTTAGGTCTTGTTACTAAAAATAATCAAGTTAAATTTGGTAGTGCTTCAGCTCTTGGTTATTCAAACTTAACTACTTGTGCTGATGCAGAAATAACAAGTTTATTCAATGTTGACGTTGATAAATTAGGTGATGTTGTATTTGAAGAAAAACCAGCAACTTTCACATATTCAAAGAAAACAATTGATTTATTAAATGATCCTATTGCTGTTAAAGCAACAAAAGGTGTTATGTTCTTTGTAAGAACATTAGACAAAAAACACTATGCAAAAATTCTTATATTAAAGAAAAATGGTTCATTCTTGCAAGGCAGCGGCGATGACCAATATGTACAAGTTTACGTTTCATACCAAAAAGTAGAAAACGTTCCATTTGCAAAACACTAATAATAAATAATAATAAAGAGCAGCTTTATTTAGCTGCTCCATTGTTTAACTATTATAATAAAAGAATAATATGAAAAAGATTATTTTAATAACAGCTCTTATTTTTAGTTTTGTATTTATTAATGCTTCTATTAATGCAAATGCAGCTACAAAAGTACAAACATTTAAAGGTCAAATAGTATCTCTTGATGATGTACTTAGCGGTGCAAAAAACAAACAATTGACAAAAGCAAAAGCTCAAGAATGTTATGACAATAATGTTCCATTAGTAGTTTTTATAAGCAATAAAGTTTATTTTGTAAAAAATGAAGATGGAAGTTATGCATTTAAGAAACTAAAAGATTATGCTCATAACAAAAAAGTTGCATTAAAAGGCACAAAGAAAGTTAAGAATGGCATAAATTGTATAATCATGTCAAATATAGAATCTTTAGACTAATTCTTTAGTCTAATTATATCAATAACTTTAAAAAACTCGCTATTTATAATAGCGAGTTTTTTTATTTTATTTTATACAAAAAAATTCGTATTTTTGTATTAATAGTACAGAGAAGATAAAGAATTATAACTAAGAAAATATGAAAAAAATCACATCAACAATTGAATTTGATGGCAAGACATATAGTCTTGAAACTGGACGTTTAGCAAAATTCGCTAATTCAGTCTTTGTTAGCTGTAATGATACACAAGTTTTAGTTACAGCAGTTGCTTCAGAAAATGAATTAACAGATATTGATTTTTTGCCTTTACAAGTTGAATATAAAGAAAAATTATCAGCAGCTGGAAAAGTTCCAGGAAGCTTCCTAAAGAGAGAAGGTCGTCCTAGTGACCATGAAATACTTTGTTCACGTTTAATAGACCGTCCTATTAGACCAATGATACCTAAAACATGGCATTTTGAAACACAAGTGATAGCTAATGTTTTTTCTTATGAACCAGATGTAAATCCTGATACGTTAGCTGCGGTAGGAGCTTCTGCTGCATTATTAATTTCAGATATTCCTTTTGATATTCCTGTATCTGAAGTTCGTGTAGGACGTTTTCAAAAAACTCAGGAATTTATAATTAACCCATCAGATAGTCAATTAAAAGATTGTGATATAGACATAACAGTTGCAGGGACTGACGCAGCAATTATTATGGTTGAAGGCGAAATGAAAGAAATCTCAGAAGAGGATTTTATTAACGCTTTAGATTTCGCACATCAAAAAATAAGACAACTCAATCAGCTTCAAAAAGATTTTTGTGCTCAAGTTGAAATAAAAAAGCGTCCTTTTGTTGAAGAAGTTATCCCTGAAGATATAGTTTCATTTATAGAAGATAATTGTAAAGATGAAATGCAAAAATATGTTCATACAATTACAACTAAAAATGAACGTCATGATACTCGAAATAAAATAAAAGAATCTATATTAGAATTAACCAAAGAAAAATTTAGTGTTACAGATGAACATCCTGAATATGAAGAATACACTGACAAATTAGAAAGATGGGTTGATACAGTTACTTCTAAATTAGAAAAGAAATTGATGCGTTCTATGATATTAGAAGAACACATCAGATTAGATGGCCGTAGTTTAACTCAAATTCGTCCAATAGAATGTGAAGTTGGATTATTAGCACGTGTTCATGGTTCATCTTTGTTTACAAGAGGAGAAACCCAAAGTTTAACATCTGTAACATTAGGTACAAGCCGAGATGAACAAATTATTGATGGATTAGCTCCTGTATATAATGAACGATTTATTCTCCATTATAATTTTCCACCATTTAGTGTTGGTGAAACAGGGAAATTAACAACAGGAAGACGAGAAATTGGTCATGGACATTTGGCTTGGCGTGCATTAAAAGAAATGCTGCCTTCACAAGCAGAATTCCCATATACAATTCGTGTTGTTTCAGATATATTAGAATCAAACGGTTCATCTTCTATGGCAACAGTTTGTGCTGGTAGTCTTGCAATGTTCCATGCAGGAATTCCATTAAAGAAACAAGTTGCAGGTATAGCTATGGGATTGATAAAGGAAGAAGACAAAATTGCTATATTAAGTGATATATTAGGGGATGAAGACTTTTTAGGTGATATGGATTTCAAAGTAACTGGAACAAAAGATGGTATTACAGCATGTCAAATGGATATCAAAATAGATGAGGGATTATCTGTAGAATTTATGCGTAAAGCATTGGAACAAGCCAAAGAAGGCCGTATGCATATTCTTGGAATAATGAACCAATGCATAGCCCAACCAAATAAAGAATTATCCAAATATGCACCTCGTTTTGAAACGATAAAAATTCCACAAGATACTATTGGAGCTGTAATAGGTCAAGGTGGTGAAACAATAAGAACAATTACAAAAGAAACAGGAACAGAAATAAATATAGAAGAAGATGGAACTGTTCTCATTGCATCTGTATCAAAAGAAGCATGCGAAGCTGCAAAGGAATATATATATAGATTAACACGAAAACCTCAAGAAGGTGAGATATATAAGAATTGTTTAGTAAAGGAAATAAAGAATAATATTGGTGCCATTGTTGAATTTTTACCAAAGACAAGTGGATTGTTACATATATCTTTAATTGCACATGAACGTGTTGATGATATTTCAAAATATCTAAAAATAGGTGATAGAATAGATGTAAAATTAATAGAAATAAAAGATGGCAAATATAGATTAAGCCGCAAAGCATTATTACCTCGTCCTAATAATACAAAAAAATCTAAAGAAAAAGATAATAAGCAGGAAAATAAAGAGGAAATCACTCAGGAAAATAAACAAGAAAATATATAATCATTTTATTATTTAATTAATTTGTAGGACGCACATTATGATAAAATTTGGAACAGATGGTTGGCGTGGACTTATAGCAAAAGACTTTACGTATGATAATTTAGATCTTGTTGCATTAGCCACAGCGAATTACATCAAAAAAAATCAACTAAAACCCAATAAGGCTCCTTCTGTTGTTATAGGATATGATACTCGATTCCTTTCTAAAGAATTTGCCACAGAAGTAGCACTTATTTGTGCAAGTCAAGATATTTTAGTGCATCTAACAGATAGTTTTTCTTCTACTCCTCAAGTTTCGTTTCATACAAAACAAAAGGGAGCTGATTTAGGAATTATTATTACAGCAAGTCATAATCCACCAGAATATAATGGATTCAAATTAAAAGCAAATTTTGGTGGTCCTGCAACTCCTGAACAAGTAGCAAAAGTAGAAGAAGAATTAAATGGAATTCAAAATTCAAAAAAGAAGAACATATTACCTAAACTTCAATCTTTAGATTCTTATATAAAAGCTAAAAAAATTAAATTATTTAATCCAAAAGACTCTTATATAAGAGTATTAAAGAAAAAAATAGACGTTGAAGCTATAAAAGCATCTAAACTTCGTATTGTTTTAGATCCGATGTATGGTGCTGGAATGAATACTTTAAAAACATTACTGCCTAATATAGAAGAAATTCATAACTATATTAATCCATCCTTTGGTGATTTAGGTCATCCTGAACCAATTGCAGAAAATTTATATGCATTAAAAGACAAAGTAATCGATGGTCATTTTGATATAGGATTAGCAACAGATGGAGATGCTGATAGACTTGGAGTAATTGATAGTACAGGTGAATTTATTAATTCTCACTTCATTTATATGATATTATTAAAATATCTATATGAAAAGAAAAATAAACGTGGCACTGTTGTTAAAACTGTTTCTCTTACTTCTATGGTTGATGATTATTGTAAATCAAAGGGTATTGAATTAATTGAAACAAAAGTTGGCTTTAAGTATGTAGCAGAATTAATGGCTATTAAAAATAAGAATGTATTGATAGGTGGTGAAGAATCAGGCGGATTAGGAACAATATTACATATACCTGAAAGAGATGGCTTATTTAATGCTTTATTATTACTTGAAGTAATGGTAAATAGAAATATGTCATTAAGAGAATTATGTAATGAATTAGAAAAAGAATTTGGTCAACATAGATATTTAAGACGTGATGTAATTGTAACACCTGCTCAGAAAAAAGCTATATTAGCTGCTGCTGAAAAATGCCCTGAAAAATTAGGCAAGCATGTAGTAACAAATATATCTACAAAAGATGGATATAAATTTTTTGTTAAAAATGGATGGTTATTAATTAGAGCATCTGGCACTGAACCATTAATCAGATTCTATGCTGAAGCAGATTCTATAGGATGTGTTATAGAATTACTTGATGAAGGAATAAAATTAGC
>JAFRQN010000290.1 GCA_017428585.1 Bacteroidota bacterium
ATCATTAACCTGGACTTTATTATAATTACTTAATGTAATATAAATATATAATTTATGAAAACACTGATATTTATATATTGTTTTTTAGTTTTACAATTCTTTTCTGCAGTTATTATTAAGGCAGATGATTTTGAGCAAATGGCACCTGTACTTGATACTTTATCAAGCAAGGGTGTTTCATCTCAAGAAAATAATCATGCAGTTACTACAGATAAGCAGGATAGTGCATATAAAGCAGCCTTGGAACTAAAAATACCATTTACAACTCGTTTTTTCCATGATTTTCAAAAATCGGATCATTTATGGAGTGAATGGATTAATAAAGAAGATGAATCGCCTTGGCGTAATGTGATGAAAGGTTTTGAAAATATGCCTAAAGATGTATTTACGCCAGAGGGAACTGAATTAGTGCAATATAGAATAAATAGGGTTAATGCTTTATCAGTACCAGGAAAGCCATTTACTGAAGGATCAGGTATTCCTCTAATGGGCATATTGAGAGAAGCAGGTGTACTTTTAGGTATTATAGAAGATACAAGTCCAGAAATTAAATATTCACTTGGCATGATAGCTGATGTAGAAATTGTAATTTATTCTGTTCAGGCAAAAGTAATTGCTACTATTTTTAAGGGAACTCAACGTCCTGGCAGCTATAAAATTACATGGAATCAAAGAGATGATAAAGGCAAAAAAATGCCATACGGTGATTATATTGCAGAGGTTAGAATTGGTACAGATAGATTTGTTAGAAAACGTATTGTTATAAATTAATATATTAATATCAAAAAATTTTAGAAATAAAAAAAATATTTTAAACTTTTTTTAATTTTTTGTATCTATTATATAAGAAGATATTCGTGTTTATTTTTATGAATTTTGTAATACAAAATTAATTTAACCTTAAAAAAATTCATAATAATAGAAATAGAGTTTAAATATTAATTAAATAGCCGTATTATATTAATAATACGGCTTTTTTATTTAATTAATTAAATTTTATATTTATTCTATATTTGTTGCAATAAAGATTTTACATGATTAACTACGTTGTCAACTCCAATAGTTGAACGATCATTAGTACGTCTTATTTTTACTTCTACATTTCCTTCTTTAAGATTTTTTTGTCCAACTATTATTTGTATTGGCAAGCCTAATAAATCAGCATCATTAAATTTAATACCAGCTGTTTCTGGTCTATCATCAAACAATACTTCAATATTTTCTTTCTTTAATGAATCATATATTTTTTCGCATGCTTCTAATACTTCTGGAGATTTATGAGTATTTAATCCAATAATGTGTACTAAGAATGGTGCAAGTTCTTTATTCCAAATTATACCTTTTTCATCGAAATTCTGTTCGATATAACAAGCCATAATACGTTCAACACCAATACCATAACTTCCCATTATAATTGGTTCCAATTTACCTTCAGGAGTTAAGAAGTTAGCTTCCAAAGCTTCACTGTATCTTGTACCAAGTTTAAATATATGACCTAATTCTATTGCTTTTACTATACGCAATGGTTTGCCATCAGCAACACATAATTCGCCTTCTTTTACTGTACGCAAATCACAGTAATCATCAACAGCAACATCTCTATTGAAATCGATATTTTTAATATGATATCCGTCTTTATTTGCACCGCTTACCATACCATTGGCATCTTTCAATAATAAATCAGCAATAACTTTTATACCTTTGTTAATATTGACTGGACCTATAGAACCATGAGCAGCACCTGTATATTCTATTAATTCTTCATTTGTTGCAGGTCTAATATTATTAGTTTTAGCTATTGCTTGAAGTTTAGTTTCATTTAATTCATCGTTTCCACGCATTAACAACAGCCATGGTTTTTCATCAACCATATAAATTACAGATTTTGCACATCTTTCTTCTGGAACATTAAATTGTTCTATTATTTCATCTATTGTTTTTGCGTTAGGAGTAGCAAATATCTCAACAGGAGGATTGTCATCTAAACGAGGAGCTGGTTGTACATTAGAAGTAGCAACTTCTAAATTTGCAGCATAATTATCAGTAATAGCGCATACATCTTCACCTGAATTAGATTCCACCATAAATTCTTGTGATTTTTTGCCGCCCATTGCACCGCTTGATGCACCAACAACAAAGAATTTTATTCCACAACGATTAAATATTTTATGATATGCTTCATAAAATTTTTGATAAGATATATCTAAGCCTTCAAGACTATTATCTAAAGAATATGCATCTTTCATAATGAATTGACGGCCGCGAAGTATACCTGATTTTGGACGAGGCTCATTTCTAAATTTTGTTTGAATTTGATACCATATTTGAGGCATATCACGATATGAGTGAATATGTTGTTTTGCATGATAAGTTATTATTTCTTCATGAGTTGGTGCTAAAACAAGCCCTTCTC
>JAFRQN010000040.1 GCA_017428585.1 Bacteroidota bacterium
CTTAAAATTTAATTGTTTGCTAAAGATTTCAATAATTCATCTATCTTTTCAATAGTCATATTTTCATAATAATCTTCATTTACCGCAATCATTGGAGCTCCTCCACAGGCACCCATACATTCTACTTCTTCCAACGAAAACAAGCCATCAGCAGTAGCTTCCATATTACCAATACCTAATTTATCAGATATATATTTATATAACTTTTCACCCTCCCGCAACATACAAGATACATTGGTACATACTTGAATATGATAACGTCCCATTGGTTTCTTAAAGAACATAGTATAGAACGTAGCAACACCTTCTACTTTAGAAGGAGATATATCTAACAAATCAGCTACATATATAATAACATCTTTAGAAATCCAACCAAATTTTTTTTGTGCCATCCATAATACAGGCATAATAGAAGATTCTTTTTGAGGATATTTTTTTTGTATTTCCTCTACTTGTTTTAATTCGTCAGCTGTGAACAAAACTTCCATAATACATTTATAAAATAAGTCAGTTATATAAACATTCAAAATTACAAAAAAAGAAATAAAAAACAAAGATAAAACTAATAGATAAAATTATTTAATCTACTAATTTTTAATCTTTAGGCAAAGCAATACTGTTCATTCTTGCCTGTATATTATTAGCGCGCTTCAAAATATAATTAGAAGGATGACTTGGTGAATACTTCCTTGGATTAGGTAGTACCGCAGCCAATAAAGCAGCTTCACGTTTTGATAATTTCGAAGCAGATTTATTAAAATATTTTTGCGAGGCAGCCTCTACACCATAAACGCCATTTCCCCACTCAACAACATTAGCATATACTTCCAATATCCTTTTTTTGCCCCAAACTGTTTCTATTAACACAGTAAAATATGCTTCTAATCCTTTGCGTATAAAATTACGTCCATGCCATAAAAATACATTCTTTGCTGTCTGCATTGTAATAGTACTTGCTCCATGCAAACGTTTATTTTTATGCAGTTCATTATAACGTTTTGCTTGTTTTACGGCTTTCCAATCTATTCCTTCATGACTTAAAAATCTTGCGTCTTCTGATGCAATGCAAGCGCGAAATAGATGAGACGATATTTCATCATAACTGCACCATGTTTTATCTATCCCCTCTGCACCATCAAACAATCTCAAAACCATTAACGGAGTAATAGGAGGTGGTACAAATTTATAAAATACAACCGTTAAACATGATAAAACTACAAAAGAAACTATAATTGTAAGCAAATACTTAAAAAATTTTTTCATTGCATTAAAATTTATATAATTAATTTTGAAGTATTCTTGATAATACTATAGTAGAAAATGTAGAAGCTGTTTCAACATGAGATTTTCCATCTACCAAAATCAATGACACATTAGCGCCCTTTGCCTTAAAACTATTATATGCATTTTGAGAATTAACCATAGGTACATAGTGATCATTAGTTCCATGAACTAAAATAAGTTCTGCTTTTGGAGTCCAGCCTTCTATTAAGGAATTATTTTTAGCTGCATTGTATATTTTCTTTAAGTCTTCATTCCATTGGTTTACATCCTTAAAAATATCTGGATGCATAAAATCTACTAAATGAAAACTTCCAATAAAATCGTTTATTTCATCAGGTTTATATAATTTAGAAATAAACCATTTCTTATAATTCTCCAACAACGCACCACTAAACACATTTGAATAATTTATATTAAGTTTTTCTGCATAATCTAATCCTAAACAAATAAAAGGTATAGAACAAGGATACTCTAAATCGTCATTCTCCAAAAAATGTTCAAAAGTAGCATTTATATCTAATGGACCGCCGCCAGAAATAACTTTCTTTATTATTATGTCTTTGCAGTCTCTTTCTACAACTTTTTGAATTGCTGCAGCTGCTGCTCCGCCCTGAGAATACCCAACAACATATACAGAATCTTTATCAATATTTTTATTTATAGATTTTAAATATTCACGAGATGCCCTAAACATATCAATTGATACGCGTGCAGTATTTTCTACATGCAAATATGGATGTATTATATCTTTTGTTATGCCAAATCCAATATAATCAGGTACAATAACTGCATACCCTAAAGTACTAATCAAAGATAATACATCAAACATAGATGTACTCGGCGATTGAATATCTGCTGTTATAGTATAATGCATTCCTACAATTACACCCTTAATTTGAATATCTTTAGGATAAATAACTATTCCAGATGCTGTAATTGGACTGTTGTCTGGCAATTTAGTATTATAGGTAATCATATCTACAGCTACTAAATTATTTGGAAATTGAACACCTAATTCAGCTGTATTGAAATCTGATATTTTCTGCTTAATTTCATCTACATTATATACAACAGAATCTACTTTTTTAACAAAATAATTTACATCTGTTGCAGATATGACATTTTCATCATCACTGCTGCAGCCTATAAAACAGATAAAAAGAAATAAATATAAGTATTTAATAGTAAATATTTTCTTTTTCATAATTCAAGTTTTTTCTCTTGCAGACTAAAAAATAAATGATAATCTTTTGTTAAGTTTATATATTGTTCAGTATATATGTTATTGTTATCCCTCAGTATCAAAACATCTATTTCTGTATAATTTAATTTAGACTTGCTAAAATACATAAGATAACGTTTACAATCTATATTATTATTTGGCTTGATTTTTAATACTTTATTGCAAAACAAGCCTTCTTCCTCTGCTTCATTAATAAAATTCTTTGCTTCAGGAACAGGCAGTATTATAGAAAACAAGCCTGTTTCACTTAAAATAATATTTACATTAGCAATTAAATCAGCAAAAGACAAATTATCCGTATGACGACTAATATTTCTATATAATTTATTTGATTTATAAGAATTATTAAAAAAAGGCGGATTTGATATAATTATATCAAATTTTTCGTTTCCGCTGGTTAGACTTTTAACAAAATCCTGCAATGAAATATGAATAAAATCAATAGAATAACTGCCTTTTATATTAAATAAATGTTTATTTTCATTCGCTTCTTCTATAGAATTTTCATCTATATCTATACCAATTATATGAGAATCTACATACTTTTGAGCCATCATAAAAGCCAAAACACCGCATCCTGTACCAATATCCAAAATCTTTTTATAATTATTATGCTGTGTATATGCCCCTAAAATCATACTATCAGTACCAATTTTCATTGTACTTTTATTATGACTCAATTTGAAATTCTTAAAGTAAAAAAATTTACTTGAATAGTTTTTCGTATGTATTAAATCCATATTTTGTAAAATTTTCGAAGAATCCTGTAAACCATTCATTCAGAATTATGCCATTGTTTTTTGATTCTATTATATCGCCTGCGCAATTAATTCCACCTGTTCTAATACAATGAAATTCTTCTCTTAATCTCTTATCCTTCAAATATTCAACAACTTCCTTGCATAACCTTAATGAATTATTCTTTAGCGCCTCTCCACTAACACCGCCTCCGAAAGTTTTTGTAAAATAATCAAATTGTTTTCTATCTTTCTGCTTAATATATTTTCTCAAAAATTTATAATCTGTTGAAGTATTGCCCAAATTAATACCAGAAAATTTCAAATCTATCAGCACATCAAGCAATGCAGGTATTACTTTCGAACTTGTATCATTAGAAAGCTTTACAATAATAGGAAGATATCTATTGCATTTTTTTATAAAATACTGAGAAACAAATTCTAATTTATCTACTAAATCTTTTGGCAATAATCCTATCTTCTCTTTACTGCTGCTATGAGGAACATTAGGACAGCTTACATTCAATTCTATAAAATCCACATTTGCTTCATCATAGCATTTCAAACACTCATACATTTCATATAGTGCGTGTTCATCATTGCTAAAAGCAGTACTTACTCCTATAGGACAACCTTTTTTCTTTTCTATTTTGCTTAATACATTTGCGACCTTCTCATAACCAGGATTAGGCAGGCCCATCCAATTAGAAGCCATCTTTGAATGATAATAAGGCATAAAAGGATGTTTTATACTATCTTTTTTATTGCCTTCTCTCGGATTATATGTTGTTGTTCCTGCAAGGAATGCACCTGCACCCATATTATAACAAACCTCATACCCTCTGCCATCTTTAAACATTCCTGCTGCATTAAATAAACCACAATTAAATTCTATATCCCAGGCTTTTATTTTTAATTCGTTAGGAAGTTTTATAGGATCAATCTTACGATTTACAAATCTATTTAAGAAAAATTTCCTGCCATTTGAATAAATCAACGATGTTAATTTAGGCGGTAATACATAAACATATTTTCTAAATGTATCATCGTATGAAGCAAACAATTCAAATAAAGTCATAAGTATCTTCCCCACATTTTAATATTTATAATTAAATATATTCATATTTATTTAGCAATTTTCATTTATTGCAGTTTTCAAATTATCTAATGCTTGAATTAATAGTTTTCTCGGACAAGCATAATTAATTCTCATAAAACATTCGCCCTCCTGACCAAAGATCAGCCCATCATTTAATCCAAGCTTTGCCTTATTTATCAACAGACTATTTAACTGCTGGTGAGTTAAATTCAACCCTTTAAAATTAACCCATAATAAATAAGTTGCTTGATGTTTATATGTTTTCAGCATTGGCAGATTAGATTTTATATATTCTATACAGGTATTGGCATTACGTGTTAAATACAAATTCAATTCATCAACCCAGTCCGAACCATATTTATACGCTGCTTCTAATGCCGTATCGCCAAAGACATTACCCATTAAATGAAGAGAGTTTGTCAAATAATTGTTTACCTTGTCATATATATCTTTATTAGGAATGATAATTTCAGACGTCGATAGACCAGCAATATTAAAGGTTTTGCTTGGCGACATACAAGTTATTGTATTATTTGCTATTTTATCAGATAATTTGGAAACTGGTGTATGTTTATACCCATCAATAATAATGTCCGAATGTATCTCATCTGACAATAAAATACAATTATATTTTAAACACAATTCTGCTAATTTTGTCAATTCTTCCGGAGTCCAGCATCGTCCTACAGGATTATGTGGATTAGATAGAATCAACATCTTTGCATTATCTTTTAATTTGCATTCTAAATCAGCAAAATCCATTTTATATAAATCATTATCTATATATAACGGATTTCTAACAACTTTTCTGTTTAATTCATTAATAATATTTCCAAATGGATGATAAACAGGAGTTTGTATTATAATTTTATCA
>JAFRQN010000291.1 GCA_017428585.1 Bacteroidota bacterium
CCCATTTTGAATACATATAGCCAATATTCAATAATGAAGAATTAATCCTTGTCATTTCTGTTTCTATATCCTGTTCATTAAAATAATCTCCTGGCTTTATAGTTCTGTATGTTTCTATTCTATTTTTAGAACGATCAGATAAATTATCTAATCCTTTATATTCTAAAGAACTAATTTTATAATGTTCTTTTTCATCAATATAAAAATTTAATACATTTATATGTTGAATAGTATCAGGTACAAATTGATAATAAATATTTGGGAAATGAAAACCATTGACATGATATAAATTTTTTAAAATATCAATATCTAAAACAGCAACTTCTTGATTAAAATAGCTATATTCTGATTTGAATGATTTTAGTGCTGTTTCTACTTTAGGAATAAGATATTTTGAAATGACGCTGTTATTAATTTTTAACTGCTTATAGATATTTAATAATCTCTGATGGGCAAAACTAATATTAGATGATTTTGAAGAAACATATTCACTTAATTCTTCTTTTGAAAAAAATGAATTTCCAATAAAATTTATTTGATCTATTTCATAATTACCAACTTCCTGTATAGATACATATAATTTATCTGATATAAAATTTAATGTATCATTCACAGGAGCAGCTGTTAAAATATTAATAGAAAAAATAAAAAAAAATACTACATATAAAAATTTATTAAATATAACCTTCATTTTTTCAAAAAAAGATAGAACAAAAATAAATCTTACTCATTTAAAAATAAGAATTAGTTATATTGTTCCTCTTCGTCATCATTATAAAAATATTCTTCATTAATCATATCTTCATATTCTGGCCATAAATCCTCCATGCCTTCTATAAGATCATCATTATCATCTAATTCAGCAATATTGTCTAATACTTGTTGCGGACAACCAACACGATTTGCATAATCTAATAATTCTTCTTTTGTTGCTGGCCACGGAGTGTCCTCTAATGTTTGTGCCAATTCAGGGGTCCAAAACATACCCTAACTCCATTATTTAAAAAATTATTTAATAATTAATTATAAATAAAATTTGTTATTAACAATAAGTTACAATATATAAGCAATTTACTTTTCGTTTTCTTTGTTCAACTGCTTTTTTTCATCTTCTTTATCTAAATCAGAAGATGCTTTTTTAAACTCTTTAATCCCTGAACCTAAACCACGCATTAATTCTGGAATTTTTTTTGCTCCAAATAATAAAACAACTACTAATATAATTAGTACTATCTCCATTGGTCCAAGACTTCCCATAAATTACCTATTACGTATAAAATTATTAAAAATAAATGCAAAAATAGTTATTTTTTATAAAATAAACAAAATTTTTAATTTTTAGTATTATGTATTAAATATAATTCTCTGATTTTAATACTTTGGTTATATTATCAATTATGATACTTGCTTCATTTTGTTTAGCTTCTGCAATAACTCTTATAATTGGTTCTGTGTTGGAACTTCTAATATGTACCCAGCTGGTATCTTTAAAATTAATTTTGATTCCATCTATCAAAGAAATATTTTCACCTTCATAGTATTTCAATAAATACTGACGAATATCATTAAAATCTTTATTTAAAGGATATTTTTTCTTTATCATTTGATAAACAGGATAAGTATCAATTAATTCAGATAATGTAATATTTTTTCTTGAAATTAATGCTAAAACAAGCAATATCCCTACTAAAGAATCACGACCATAATGACAATAAGGTAAAATAACGCCTCCGCTTCCTTCACCTCCAATAACAGAATTAGTTTCCTGCATTTTTTTAACGACATTAATTTCGCCTACAGCAGAACGGCTTACATTTGCAGAATATAAATTAGCTATATAATCGACCAATTGTGTTGTAGATTGGTTTACAGCGATATTAATATTCTTATTTCCCAATAATTCCAACACACTATTTACCGCAATACAAATAGTATGTTCTTCCCATACATTATTACCTTTATTATCTACAAGAACCAAACGATCCGCATCAGGATCTACTGCAACACCAAGATCAGCATTATTTTCTGATACAGCATTTGCTAAATCTGTTAAATTTACTGGCAATGGTTCTGGTGTATGAGGAAATACACCAGTTCCATCGCAATATAATCTTACAACGTTACAATTTAATCTTTCAAGCAAATTGCAAACAATAAAAGAACCAGAAGCATTAACAGCATCTACAACTAAAGTATATTTCTTTTCTCTTATAAAATCTATATTATTTTTTATGAAATCAACAGACAACAATCGGTTGATATGAAAATCTAAAGCATTTTTATTATAAGAAACTAATAATTCTTTGGCTTTTATATCTACATAATTTATTGGAATATCTAAATAACTCCAGAATTTTTTATTTTCTTCAGCATCAAGAAAAACACCTTTGCTGTTTAGAAATTTTAATCCGTTCCAATTTTCTGGATTATGAGAAGCTGTTATAATAATTCCACCTACAGCATCAGTATGTTCTACCATTAATTGAACAGTTGGCGTAGGCACTACTCCAATAATTTCAATTTTACGTCCTAACTTAACAAATGTATCAATTAAAACTTTCTCGATTTCTACCCCAGAAGGACGTCCATCACGTCCTATAATTATTGTTCCAGATGGTATAAAAGAATTAAATGCTGCTGCATATTTTTCTATAAATTTAGGAGTAAACTCCTCTAAAGTTGCTCGTGTTCCTGAAATTGAATTTACAATAGCCATAGTTTCAAATTATTTAATTACACTAAATTTAAAGACTCTATTATTAACAACAGCATAATAGAGACCGCTTTCTAAATTAGAGATATTAATAGAGGAAACATTATCAAAATTACCAATCTCAACATCTACAACATTGCCAATAGCATTATATATTTTAATATTATTGAAAGGATTATTAATATTTGAAATATATACATAATCGCTTTGTATTGCAGGGTTTGGATATAATTGTATATCATTTTTATCACCCTTTATAGATGTAGTTTTCATGCTTTTGTTTTCACACAATGTTTTTGAAATATCTATATTTACACGTGTAAAATTAGGTATATTTTCTATTTTATATTCTTGTACTCGTTGATTATTTAGAACTCTTTGTGAATGTACTAATTGATTATTGTTATAGAACATTAGATATATTGGAGTTTCAAAAACATTGACAACATTTTCAGCATCTTGTATTTGAGAAACAGTTACAGAAGCATCCATAGTTGAATCAGTAACTACTTTATATTGCGTATTTATGTCATAATATGGATGACCAGCTTTAAACAGCCATTGATCAAAAAAAGTATCTAAAGATACTTCAAGTTCCATATCTTTAGTTTTTTCCTTAAAGAAATCAATAAAGAGTCTTGCATCTATATTTTTAAATCTATATTCTTCTAACAATTCACGAAGAATAGGGAAAATAACATCATCACCCAATAAAATTTTTAATTGATGATAAATCCAACTTGCTTTATTATAAGTTAATGGTACATAATCAGAAGTAAACATCAAATCAGGTGAATTTCCATGTATAGGAGTTGAATACATTTTAGTTAATTCTTTATATCCAGCTGCCTCATTTTGCATATATTTATAGTATTTAGCAGTATCTTGTGTCTTTTCTAAAGTCCAAAGAGCTTCACTCCATGTAGCAGCACCTTCCTTAAACCAAATATCATCCCAACTAAAAGCTGTAACAAGATCACCAAACCATTGATGAGAAATTTCATGAGCAATAGTAATATCTGCTTGATATGTTTTTAACATTAACAATCTATTTAATGTTGTCATTGTTTGATTTTCCATAGCACCATATATAAATGGATAAACTACAGCTTGACCATATTTACAGAATGGATAGTCGATATATAACTTTGAAAAATATTCCAAAGATGCAGCAGAAGTTTCTAATTTACGTTTTGCATTAAAATCACCTTGACCTTCATAGTCAGCCTTCCAAACATAGTAAACCATATCTATACTATCTGGAATATTAGGCGATTTAAATTTTTCATAAAATATAGTATAAATAGATGCTGTCGCATTAATTAAATATGTTGCGATTGGAACATTGTCGCTCCATTTGAAAACTTGTTTTACTGTTCCATCTTCATAATTCATATTAATAATGGTATCCAAAAGTCCATTTGATGCAGCAGAAAATTCAGGAGGAACAGTAACAGAAACAGATACAATAGCCTTATCACGTGTTCTATCATTACATGGAAGCCAGTATCTTGCATAATTAGGAGAATTTACAGTATATGCTATTTGTTCCTCTATTTTATAATTATTAGTTTTATGTATAACAGCATCTTTATAATATAAATTAAATCCTATATTTTCTGTGTTTTTATATGTATATTCAATTAATATTCTTACTTCATCATTTGTTTTTGCTGGAGCATTAAATGGAATAAATACAACATTGTCTGCAGCCTGCAGTGTTTCTTCCAACAAAACATCATTTAAGTAAACTTTATTAATTTCTAAACCTATAGCATCAAATTCAACACCATCTACATCATCCTCAGTAATAACTAATTTTATGTCATTTTTCCCTTTCCAGAAACGTTTTTCAGGCATAGTACTATCAGACAACAGCATATCATACCAATCTAAATCAATATCATAAGATATTACGTCATAAGGACGTTTATTAGTATCTGCTAAAAGCCTATATTCTATTTTATTTGACAATAAGTCTTGATAACGGTTTTGGAATTTATGATATTGCTCCAAACTCCACTCGTCTTCCAAAAACCATTTATTTGCATTGGCTTCTGATGGGAAGCAGCAAATTATACAATATATAACAATAACTAATAAATATTTAAAATTTTTATACATAAATATCCTTTATTTTTTATTTGTTAAATGTTTTTATTATTAAGTAATTCTATTAATTTTTCTAACGACAGGTCTATTAAACAGCCTTCTCCGATAGCTTTCAGATAAGTAAATTTAATAACACCTTTGCGATTTTTTTTGTCTAAATAAATATATTTTATACAATCATCAAAAGAGTACTCAATATGCTTCTTTGTAAATAAAGAAACATAATTAATAGTATCATTTAGAATTTTGTCATCAATTAAATCTAAATAACGTGCAATGCGTGATTCATAAAGAATACCAG
>JAFRQN010000292.1 GCA_017428585.1 Bacteroidota bacterium
ATGTATAATAATGCTGGTTATATGTGTTATGCTTATTTGGATAACAATGGAAATATGCAGCCTTCCAAATATATTGCAACAGATATAAACAAAAGATCTTCTGTAGTTAATAAATTTTTAAGTACAGTTTCAAAAGGAATATTTTATAGTGAATCCCAAGTTAAACATTTATTGAGTTTATGGGATATAACAAATCATATTACAACAGGACATGGAGGTACTAAAAATAATCCTTCCTTATTGGCTGATATTCCTCCAAGCAGATCTCCTCAAACTGGTGTTAAAAGAATGCTGGTTATATTAATGGGATTTCAAGATAGAGCATTCACTAAAACTCAGACAGAGGTTGATGCTTTATTTAATCAAATAGGATATACTACTGATGGTGCTGTTGGAAGTGTTCGTGATTATTATTATTCTTGTTCTGATGGACAATTAACTGTAGAAGCTACCGTTGTGGGGCCATTTACTGCTGATTCTAATATGGCATATTACGGTGGAAATGATGCTAATGGGAATGACAGTCACCCTCGTGAATTAGTGAAAGAAGCTGTTTTGGCTGCTGATTCGTTAGTAAATTTTGATTTATATGATAATGATAATGATGGATATGTAGATGCTTTATATATATTATATGCAGGATATGATGAATCTGCAGGTGCTGGTGCTGATTATATCTGGGCACATAAATGGGCTCTTTATCCTCCTGTAAAATTAGATAATAGCTATATATATATTTATTCATCTTCATCTGAACTACGTGGTAAAACTGGAACTGGATTAACTCGTATTGGTGCTATTTGTCATGAATTTGGACATGCATTAGGGGCACCTGATTATTATGATGTAGATTATAGTACTAATGGACAATTCCCTGGTAATGGGAAATATGATGTTATGGCAAGCGGTTCATGGAACGGTGGAGATGGCAAATGTCCTCCTTTCCATAATCCTTTTACTCGTTCTGTAATATATGGATGGTCAGAATTAAATTTATTGGATACTCATAAAACAGTAACTTTAATGCCAAATGATACATCATCATTTCATATTATTCTTCCAGATTCATCTAACGAAAATGAATTTTATCTTTTAGAAAATAGACAACAAACTGGTTTTAATGAGTATATACCTGGTCATGGCATGATTATTTATCACGGTGATCTTGATAGTATAAATGAGCACATGTATTATAATGATTTAAATGCTCAATTTCCACAATTGTTTTATGTAGTATGTGCTAATTCACCTACAGTAGTTCCTAATTCTACTCCAAGCAGCTATGGATCAATAAATGCAGCAAGCAGTACTTTCCCTGGTACAGGCAATAAGACTGAATTTAGTGATACAACAGCTCCAAGTATGCGTACATACGGAAATCAAAATGCAAATAAACCTATAACAAATATTACAGAAAATTCTAATACAAAAGTTGTAACATTTAATTTTATGGGTGGTGATCCTCCAACAGTTATAACAAATAATGCAACTAATTTAACTTATTACTCTGCAACATTAAATTCAGATATTACAGAAGGAGCAAATCCTATAACAAACAAGGGATATGCTTGGAAACAATCTGATTCTACTAACTGGAATTATGTTAATATTACAAATTCTAACAATAATGCAGTTACTATATCAGACCTATTAGATGATACACAATATGAATATAAAGCATTTGCTGTAGCTCTATCTGATACAACATTTGGAAATTTAATAACATTTAAGACATTAAAGAAATTTATAATAACAACTTCATACGCTGGTTTAGGAACTATAACTCCAGACAGCGTTGTTGTTTCTGAAGGCGATAATGCGGAATTTAATTTTACTCCAGATGAAGGTTATCATATCAGATATGCAATGATAGATAGTAGAAATATAGGTAAAGAAACAAGTTATACTTTCACTAATATAAAAGCTAATCATACAGTTTATGTAGAATTTGCTATTGATACTTTTACTATTGAAGCAAGTTATAATAATGGCGGAGAAGTTACTCCGAACGGCACTACAAAAGTATGTTATGGCGATAGTTTAACATATACATTTACTCCAAATACAGGCTATCATATAAGAAATATAGAAGTTGATAATAAAAAAATAAAAGTAGCAGATAGTTATACATTTACTAATATAAAAGATAATCATACTATTACAGTAGAATTTGCTATTGATACTTTTACTGTTAAAGCAACTTATGGCGAAAATGGAAAAATTACTCCAAATGGTACTACAAAAGTATGTTATGGTGATAGCATAACTTATTCAATTATACCTAATAAAGGATATCATATTAAAGATGTAAAAGTAGATGATAATAGTATTGATATTACAGATAGTTATACATTTACTAATGTAACAACTAATCATACAATTTATGCAGAATTTGCTATTGATACATTAATAATAGTTTCAAGTGCAGAAGGAAATGGTACTATTTCACCTTTAGGAAGATCTAAAGTACTTTATGGTGACAGCCTTGTATGTAATATAATTCCTGACAGCGGTTATAAAGTAATTAATGTATTTGTTGATGGTGAAAATATAGGTGCTGTTGATAAATATATATTTACAGAAGTCAACGAAGATCATACTATTTTTGCAGAATTTATATTAGATTTATTTACTATTGACGCTTCTTCTTCACCATACGGTGTTATAAATCCTGCTGGTACATTCCCTGTAACATATTTGGATACTTTAACATTTACAATGAAGGCTTATCCAGGATGTCATATAGAAGGTGTATATGTGAATGGGGTAGATAAAGGTGTAATTAATACTTATACTTTTACAAATGTTGTTAAAAATAGTACAATATATGTTAGATGTGTAGTTGATACATTTAGCATTGAAGCTGATTGCAGTGAAGGCGGTGTTATAAATCCACAAGGCAATTCTTATTATCCATACGATGCAAGTGCAAGATATATCTTTACTCCAAATATTGGATATAAAATAAAAGAAGTCTATGTAGATAATGAGAGTATTGGTTTTGCATACAGTTATGACTTTAATAATATTACTAAAAATCATAGCATTTATGTAGTATTTGAAGCTGATACATTTGAAATAACAGCTGAGGCTTCAGATGGCGGAACAATTACTCCTGAAGGTTTAACAAAAGCTATTTATACGGATAAAATTACTTATACTTTTGCAGCTAATCCAACTTACGAATTAGCAGATGTTATTGTAGATGGAGAAAGTCAAGGTATAATTGATTCTTATACTTTCAAGCAGATTGATAAAAATCATACAATTTATGCTTTCTTTGCACAGAAAGAAATTCCATATTATACAATCACAGCTTCCTGCAATGCAGGCGGAACAATTACTCCTGAAGGAACATCTCATGTTATGCATGGTGATAGTATTGCTTATACAATAGTTCCTAATTCAGGCTGTGAAATAGTAGATGTATTGGTAGATGCAGAAAGTATTGGAATTGTTGAAAATTATACATTCAGAAATGTAACAACTGATCATTCTATCGAAGTTATATTTAAAGAAAAAGATATTATGCCGGCAAGTAAAGTTGTTGTTGATTCTGATGTAACATACGAAGATGAAGTTGTTCTTCATTTAGAAAAAGTACAAGGTACTTATCCAATAAAGAGTTATAATGTATATGTTTCTAATGATAACAAAAATTATAATTTATTAGAAGAAAATACTGCTGAAAATTCAATTACTTTTGCTGGAGAAATTGGACTAACATATTATTTCTATTCTATTGCAACAGATGAGAAAGGTAATGTTGAAGAAAACAAAAATACATTTGATTCAAAAATTACATTTGATTTCAAGGTAGAAATTAGTCAAGAATCTAAAACAACATTAGTTTGTGATGATAGTAGAGATATATTTGTTAAATATCAATGGTATAAGAATGATCAAAAAATTGATGGAGCTGTTGATAGAATTTATGTTGATTCAACTGGCTTAAATGGTTTTTATTATGTTGAAGCAAGTATTCAAAATGGTAAAACAAATAAATCAAATGTTATTAAGATAATTGATGATAATATATTTGATAACAGAATCAGCAGTATTATAACAGGATATCCTAATCCTGCTGCAAATACATTCAATATAAATACTACTCTTGATGCACCTTGCAGCGATATACAATTATATGTAATTGATATGAGTGGATGCAGAGTTATTGAATTAAATAACCTATGTTCAGAGAATAGAGAATTTAATTATATATTAAATTTATCTAATATATCATCTGGCGTTTATAATGTTGTTTTATTTGCAAATGAAAAGTATTATACTGCA
>JAFRQN010000293.1 GCA_017428585.1 Bacteroidota bacterium
AATTTGGAGCTAATCCATCACAAATACGTATTTCTTCTGAATGCAATTACTATCCAGTATATGCCCAACCCAAAGAAATATGGCAGCAAGATTATAATAATCGAGTTGAATTATTTTGGTTAATTCCACAAGAACAACCTTATGAGATTATTGCAGGAACAGCAAATTCGGAAAATTTAGCAAAAAAAGAAGTAGAAAAATTCAATAATTATGGATTTAAAGCTTACTATGAAAGACTAAATTTAGATACGATAACTTCATATCGTATATTTATTTGGGGATATTCAACAGAAGATGAAGCATTAAAAGCTAAAGAAGAATTAACAAAATTATTTAAGTATAACTTCAAAATAAGATAATCAATATTTTTAATATATAATTTTTTCATAAATTTTTAATACTATATATGAATAATAATTTAGAACCTAACAAATTTAACCCCACAAATTCAGTGGATAATTCTTCAAATAAAAATAATAATCTGAATAACCAAAAACCAAAGAAAAAAAAATACTGGATTCCAATTCTTATAGTATCAATATGTATTATCGTATTTATAATATTCCCAATTATATTTATTAATTGGATTTCAAGTAATTTTAAAACTACACCAACAAAAATAGAAGACAATAGTATACTATATCTCGATTTATCTAATATTGAAGAGTATTCTAATTCCTTTTCGTTCACTAATATTATAAATCAGTACCATCCAAGTAATTTCCTTGACATTCTTAACTGTATAAAAGAAGCTAAGACAGATAATCGTATAAAAGGAATTTACTTTGAATGCTTAATGGGAACTAATATTCCAGATGTAAAAGCAAGCGAATTGCAATCTGCACTTGTCGATTTTAAAAAATCTGGAAAATTTATTTACTCTTATATTGAAAATGGGAACGAAGATGATTATTTCAATGCTTTACCTTCTGATTCTATTTTTGTATGTAGTGAATCTTTAATAGAATTTAATGGTTTCGGTGCAGCTTCTTTATTTCCTAAAGGATTATATGATAAATTGGGAGTAGAGTTTGAAGTAGTTCAATGTGAAGATTTCAAATCTTATGGAGAAGTTTATAAAAACAAAAAATTCAGCGATTCTGCAAGATATCAACAGAAAATAATAATAGAACAAAAAGAAAATGCTTTTATAAAAGCTGTTGAAAAATTCCGAAAGATACCACAAGAAAAAAGTTTAGAATATTTTAATTCTGTATTTTATTCTGCAAAAGAACTTGTAGAAAAAAAACTTGTTGATGTTATTATTTCACAAGATGAAATAAAAGAATTAATATATAAAAAGATATTTAACAAATCAAGCAAAAATAATAAATCTATATTATTTAAGGATTTTGAAGAAAATAATATTGTAACAATAAATAAGTATATTGAAAATATTAAACAAAACCAACCTAAAAATAATAACTTAAAAAACAATAATGATGATGGAATTGCCATTATTTATGGCTGTGGTGAAATACTAGCACAATCTAAAAATAATTTTATTCAAGATGAACAAGCAATAATTGCAAATAAATTCATTGATAATTTAAAAGAAGCACGAGAAAATAAAAATATAAAGGGAATATTACTACGTATAGATAGTCCTGGTGGATCTGTTATTGCATCAGAAGCAATATATCAAGAAATATTAAAAACTCGCAAGATAAAACCTGTTTATGCATCAATGAGCGATGTAGCTGCATCTGGAGGATATTATATTTCTATGGCATGTGATACTATAATAGCACACCCTAAAACTATTACAGGATCCATTGGTGTTATCATGGCCATTCCTAATTATAACAAAGCTCTAAAAAAGTTAGATATAAATATTGATACTATATCTTCTGGACATGGCAATCCTTTTGGAATAACATCTGTATTACCTATTGACAATGATTCAAAAGAAAAATTAAAGAAATTTGGATTCGATACTTATTTTAGATTTTTAAGCAAAGCAGCAAAAGCAAGGAATAAAACAGTAGAAGAAATGAGAAAAATTGCCAAAGGAAGAGTTTGGACTGGTCAAGATGCTTATAAAATAGGACTTGTTGATGTACTTGGAGGATTTGATACTGCATTAGATTTATTGAAAAAACGTACAGGGCTAAAGAACAAAAAAGATGTTAAGCTGTATATATATCCTAAAAAAAATAACTTTACTGATATGTTATTTAGTTTAGAAACTTTTGGGAAAATGTCTTTAACGTGGTTAAAATTTGATTCTAAACTAAATATGAATACAAGCAATATTGACTACAAACCATTACTATCTCAAATGATAGATAAAGATATACAAAATTCTATTTTATATAATATTAATTTAATTAATTTATTACAACAGGAAAAAGTTTTAGTATCTCTTCCATATTATATAAAAATTAAATAGAGAATAAATAAAAAAAGAAAGATAAGCATTGCTTATCTTTCTTTTTTTTATAAAAATTACATATTTACTTTATTTTTCAAATTTATCTTTATATAATTTAATATAATCAGCTATTATCTTAAAAGCCTTTTCCAATACATTCTCTGGTGGTAAAATAACATATCTGAAATAATTGCTTCCAGCTTTTTTACCGAATCCCCAACCAGGAACCGTAACAACACCAGTTTCCTTAATTAACTCTCTACAGAAATGATTATCATCTTTAACATCTAAAGATGCGTAAGCATAAAATGCACCATGAGGTTTAACAACATTAATTTCTGGTATTGTATCAATAATATCTAACGTTAAATCACGTCTTTTCTGCAATTTAGCATTCATTGCAGGAATATGACTTTGATCACCTGTTAATGCTGCAACAAGACCATATTGTTCAGGATGATTTGCTGATAACCTTGCACGTAAAAGTTTATTTATTGCTTCAATATAATCTTTCATCACTTCTTGTCTTCCACTAACTATACCCCAGCCCATACGCCAACCAGGAACAACATAATTCTTGCTCAATCCACCAAATGTTATACAAGAAACATCCTTATTTAATGAAGCAATAGAAATCATTTCTGCATCATCAAATAATAATTTATCATATATTTCATCTGCAAAAATAACCAAATTATGTTTTAAAGCTAAATCCACTATTTTTAATAAAGTTTCTTTTGAATAAACAGCACCTGTTGGATTATTTGGATTACTTAAAACAATGGCTTTAGTACGTTCATTTATCTTTGATTTTATATCTTCTATATCTGGCTGCCAATCA
>JAFRQN010000294.1 GCA_017428585.1 Bacteroidota bacterium
CTTTAATACTAAAATAGGAGCTGTACTTGCAATTATAGGTTCTGCTGTTGGATTGGGAAATTTATGGCGCTTTCCTTATGTAGTTGGACAGAATGGTGGAGCTGCTTTTATATTGATTTATTTTATTTTTGTTATAGGATTATGTGTTCCTCTAATGGTTGCAGAACTATTAATAGGTAGACGCGGCGGATCTCATAATGCTGGATGTTTTAAGGCGATAAAAGAGGATAGTAAATTTTATTTGTTTGGATATGTTGGTATTTTATCAGCCTTTGTAATTCTATCTTTTTATAGTGTTGTTGGAGGTTGGGTTTTAAATTATTTGGGTCAGTCTATAATATCTTTTAATAATCCTCAAGTGAATGAACTAAGCAATATTTTTAATAATTTTGTTATTAATCCAGTAAGACCACTTGTATTACATTTAGTATTTATAGTTCTGACAGCTTTAATTGTTATTGCTGGAGTGGAAAAAGGTATTGAGAAAATATCTAAATTTTTTATGCCTATTTTATTTATATTAATAATTGTATTAGCAATACGTTCAGTAACATTAGATGGAGCAGTACAAGGCTTAAATTTTTTATTCAAAGCAGATTTTTCTAAAGTAACAAATGAAACAATATTTGAGGCATTAGGTCAAGCATTCTTTTCTTTAAGTTTAGGAATGGGGTGTGTAATGACTTATGGTTCATATATGAGTAAAAACTCAAATATTATTAAATCTTCAATTATTGTTTCTATTTCTGATACACTGTTTGCATTAATAGCTGGTATAGCAATTATTCCTGCTGTATTTTCTTTTAATTTACAGCCAACAGCTGGTCCAGGATTAGTTTTTATTGTATTGCCAGAAATATTTGCTAAATTAAATGGTGGAAGTTTTTTTCAAATTATTTTCTTCTTTGTTGTTTTTATTGCAGCAATCAGTTCTTCAATATCATTATTAGAAGTTGTTGTTAGTTATGTTGTAGAAGAATTTAAAATAACAAGAAAAAAAGCAACAATTATTACAACAATAATTATTGCTATAATTGGTTGTTTTTGTTCTTTATCAGAAGGAGTATTATCTGATTTTAAGATTGCAGGAATGACTTTATTTTCCTTATTTGATTATGTTTCATCTAATATTTTACTTCCTTTTGGTAGTATAGGAATAGCAATATTTGTTGGTTGGCGTATGAAAAAGAAAGATGTATTTGAAGAATTGTCAAATAATGGACAAATAAAAATAATGTGTAAATCATATTTTATACTTGTTATTAAATATATAGCACCAATTGCTATTTCCTTGATTTTATTAAAATCTTTATTCTGGTAACTAGTTTATATATTCATAATAGATTTAAAAAAAATTTGTAAAATTATTTATTTTTTTGTATTTTTGTAACCTTTACAAATGTTATAAGAATTATTAGTGGAGAAAATTTTGAAGCCTTCAGCAAAAATTACAAAGTCTTTTCGAAAGGAAGACGTACAACACAATTGGTGGGTTGTTGATGCCGCAGGTCAAACAGTAGGACGCCTTGCAACACAGGTTGCTATTTTATTGCGAGGAAAACATAAACCTAATTTTACTCCTCATGTAGATGTAGGAGATTATGTTATCGTAATAAATGCTGATAAAGCTGTATTTCAAGGTAAACGTGCAGAACAAAAAGAATATGCACATCATACAATGTATCCAGGCGGTCGTAAAGTTCGTAAATACACTGAATTGAAAAAAACAAAACCTGAATTTATTTTGGAACATGCTATAAATGGAATGATTCCAAAAACAAAATTAGGTGCTTCAATTCGTAAAAAATTAAGAGTTTATAGTGGTAGTGAGCATAAACATACTGCTCAACAACCAGTAGAATTTAAACTTACATAGTAAATTTTGTAAGTAAAAAATGTTTTATAATAATGGAGAAAGTTTAATGAATGCATTTGCTGCAACGGGACGTAGAAAATGTGCAGTAGCGCAAGTTAGACTTATTTCACCAGGTCAAGGTACAATAACAATAAATAAACGTCCTGTTGAAGAGTATTTTCCTGTTGAAGTATGGCGAGTTAATGCTATACGTCCTTTGGAATTAACAGGTTTACGCGGCACTTTTGATGTTGCTATAAAAGTAACAGGTGGTGGTGTTAGCGGTCAAACAGGAGCTGTTTCTTTAGGTATTGCACGTGCACTTTGTCAATATGACGAAGAATTACGTTCAAAATTGCGTACTGAAGAACTTCTTACAAGAGATCCAAGAATGGTTGAACGTAAGAAATATGGTAGAAAAAAGGCTCGCAAGCGTTTCCAATTCTCAAAACGTTAATATTATTAAATATATTATTAATACTAATTATTGTTTTAATAATATGTTTATATTATTAAGTAAAAATAATATAATAAAATTTTTATTAATTTTTAATTAGACATATTTCTGGATTGCTATATGTGTCGCAATATGAAGCACAAGTATTGTGTTTATAGCAAGTTGAAGGAAATAGATGTTTTTAACACAGGAGATAAAATTTTTTATGGCAGATAATTATGTAGGTGTTGAGCAACTAATAGAAGCTGGCGCACACTTTGGTCATCTTACTCGTCGTTGGAATCCAAAAATGAATAAATATATTTTTGGCGAACGTAATGGTATTCACATAATAGATGTAAGAAAAACACAAATATTAATAAATTATTGTCGTGATCTTATCCACAATATAGCTTCTCAAGGTAAAAATGTTCTTTTTGTTGGAACAAAAACACAAGCTAAAAATATAGTTGTTGATCAAGCTACTCGTGCTGGAATAAATTATGTATCAGAACGTTGGTTAGGCGGTATGCTTACTAACTTCTCAACAATACGAAAAAGTATTCGTCGTTTATCTAATATTGATAAAATGGAAGCTGACGGTACTTTTGAAAAAATTACAAAAAAAGAAAGACTTTTGTTAACTCGTGAAAAAGATAGATTAAGAAAAGTTTTTGGCGGCATAGAGAATATGCAAAGATTACCAGGTGCTATTTTTGTTATAGATGCAAAAAAAGAACACTTGGCAGTAAAAGAAGCAAGAATTCTTGGTATTCCTGTTTTTGGTATAGTTGATACTAATACTGATCCTGATAGTGTTGATTATCCAATTCCTGCAAATGATGATTCTGTAAAAGCTATTGATATTATTACTGGTATCATGGCAGATGCTATTATAGAAGGCAGCGAAGTTTACAAGGTTCATGCAGCAGAGTTAGCAGCTATGCAAAAAAATGAAAAAGAAAACGAAGGCGATTCAAATGATTTAAAACAAGTAGCTCCTCGTCGTATGAGAGAAAGACGTGATAGAGATCATGATAATAATAGACGAGAGAGACGTAGAATTGCAAAACCAGATGAAAAACAGAAAACTGAAGAACCAATTAAAGAAGACTCCACAACTGTAAAAGAATAATTCTTGTAAATTAAAAATAAGTTGTAATTATATTACAACTTATTTTTAATTTTCTATAAATAATAATTTTTGAAATTAATAATTGATAATAAAATAAATACTATGAATATTACTCCTCAAATGGTTAAATCACTCCGTGATAAAACTGGAGCTGGTATGGCTGATTGTAAAAAGGCTTTAACTGAAAATGATGGCAACATGGACGCAGCAATAGAATTTCTTAGAAAAAAAGGTGCTGCATCAGCTGCAAAACGTGCAGATAGAGAAGCAAAAGAAGGTGCTATTATAGCAAAAACTAATGGTAAAAAAGCTGTTATTGTTGAAATAAATAGTGAAACTGATTTTGTTGCAAAAAATGCTCAATTTGTAGAATATGCAAAAAATGTTGCAGATGCTCTTCTTGCTTCTGATATAAAAGATAATGATTTAAACGAATTATATAAAGTTAGTTGTGGAAACAATACTGTTGAACAATTACATAATGATGTTCTTGCTAAATTTAGCGAGAAAATTGAAATTAGAAGATTTAAAACAGTTAAAACAGAAGGGTATGTTGAAAGTTATATCCATTTAGGAAATAAACTTGCTGTTTTAGTAGAAGTTTCTTGTCCTAATATCTCAGAAAATGGTAAAGCTTTATTGAGAGATATAGCAATGCAAATTGCAGCAATGAATCCTCTTTATATAGATAAATCTAATGTAACTGCAGAAACTCTTGAAAAGGAAAAGCAGATATATATAGAACAAGCTATTAATGAAGGCAAAAAAATGGAAATTGCAGAACGTATAGCTTTAGGAAAAACTGAGAAATATTATGAGGAATTTTGTTTAATGCAACAAATCTTTGTAAAAGATAGCGCAAAAAAAGTATCAGATGTTGTTAAGGAAATAGCAAATGATAGTAATTGCGATAATTTGAAGATTGTTAGCTTTACTCGTTTTGCTCTTGGCGGTCAAGAAAAATAATATATAAAATTAGATATTTTAATATTTATTAAACTAAAAAAGAGATAGAAAAAATTTTTCTATCTCTTTTTTTTACAAGGTACAAATATGTACAAATATGTAATAAAACTATTTACGTAATTCTAATGCTGCTATTATATTACGATAACGTTCTATATCTGTTTTAACAAGATAATTTAATAATTTACGACGTTTGCTAACAAGCATAATTAAACCACGACGAGTATGATTATCTTTTTTACGAGTTTCTAAATGCTTTGTCAAATTAGCTATTCTTGTTGTAAGTATAGCAATTTGTACTTCAGCTTTTCCACTATCTTTTGGACTATCTCCAAATTTAGCAATGAGTTCTGCAGTTTTTTCTTTAGTTATCATTTTTTCAAAAATTTATTTAATTTATTTTTAATACATTCCAATGTTTATAAATATAAGATTACAAAAATAATATTTTTTTTTCAGAATTACAAATTAATATTTAAATAATAGATTTTATATAAAAAGATTTTTTTATTCATAATTTTGAATTGTATCTTGGAAAAAATTAGTACATACTATTTTGTCTTTTTTTATTTGTTCTATTAATTCCTCTATATTGTTAAATTTCCGTTCTTCACGAATGATTTTTTTTAAAAATATAGTAGCAGAATAGTTATAGACATCTTTTTTGAAATTGAATATATTAGCTTCAATATTGATAATATTATTATTCTCAATAGTTGGTCTTAATCCAATATTAACCATGCCTGTTAAATTTTCCAATGTTTCAAATTTATTATTTAATGATATTTCACAAGCATAGACTGCATTTTTAGGCAATAGCTTATTTGTATTTTCCAAATGAATATTAATTGTTGGAAATCCTATTTTTCGACCTATTTTATTTCCAGAAATTATTTTTCCTTGTATAGAATAGGGTCTACCTAACATTATATTAGCTTGTTCTATGTTGCCTTCTGATATAAGATTTCTTATTATAGAACTTGAAATTATTGTATCATTTGATAAAATCGGATTACAGCGAATAATTTCTATATCAGGTATATTTAAGTTTTTTAATAATTCATAGGATCCTGTTTTGTTTTTTCCAAAATAATTATTAAAACCAATAAAAAATTTTTTAAATCCTATTTGTTTGTATAAATAATTATTTATAAAGTCAATAGAGGATAAATTTGAAAATTTATTATTAAAAGGAATAATAAAAAGTTCATCAATCCCAATTTTTTCAAAAATGTCTATTTTTTCTTCAATGGTAGTTAGTAATCCCAGCTTATCATTTTTATTGAAAAAAAATCTTGGTGGTGGATCAAAAGTTAAAACCATAGTTCTTAAATTATTAGAATCTTCTAACAATTTATCTAATATGCTAATATGTCCTAAATGTATACCATCAAAGTTTCCTATAGTAATTGCTCTTTGCTTAAAAAAAGGGACATTTTTGATATCTTTATAGACTTTCATAAAATATAAAACTAGTATCTATAATATTCTGCTTTATATGGACCTTCAATAGGAACTCCAATGTAATCAGCTTGTTTTTGTGTAAGTTTGGTAAGTTTTACACCAATTCTTGATAAGTGCAATCTTGCAACTTCTTCGTCTAAATGTTTTGGCAATCGATATACACCAACATCATATTTATTTTTGTTTAAATCTATTTGTGCTAACACTTGGTTTGTAAATGAATTACTCATCACAAATGATGGATGTCCAGTTGCACAGCCTAGATTGACTAAACGTCCATCTGCCAATAAGAAAATAGATTTTCCATCTTCAAATGTATATTTATCAACCTGTGGTTTAATATTAGTAATTTTTATGTTTTTATATTCTTTTAATCGTGAAACCTGAATTTCATTATCAAAATGACCGATATTACAAACAATAGCTTGATCCTGCATTTTTAGCATATCTTCTAAAGTAATAACATCACAATTGCCAGTAGTAGTTACAAAGATGTTGGCTTCTTTTACAGCATCTTCTAATAATGTAACCTCAAATCCTTCCATTGCTGCTTGTAATGCACATATAGGATCTATTTCTGTTATTAACACTCTCGCACCATAGCTTCTCATAGAATGAGCACAGCCTTTTCCTACATCTCCATATCCAAGTACACACACTACTTTTCCAGCAATCATAACATCAGTAGCACGTTTTATACCATCTGCTAAAGATTCTCTACATCCATATAGGTTGTCAAATTTAGATTTTGTTACAGAATCATTTACGTTTATAGCTGGTACTAATAATTCTTTGCGATTCATCATTTGATATAAGCGATGAACACCTGTTGTTGTTTCCTCTGAAATTCCTTTCAATTCTTTTACTATGTTATGCCATTTATGATTATCAGCAGAATACAACTTTTTCAAAATATTTAATATTGCTTTTTCTTCGGCATTTTTTGGTTCAGCATTAAGTAATTCAGGATTGTTTTCTCCATAATATCCTTTATGAACAATCAGAGTTGCATCTCCACCATCATCTACTATTAATTGAGGTCCTAAGTTATTAGGAAATGATAAAGCCTGTAAAGTACACCACCAATATTCTTCTATTGTTTCACCTTTCCAAGCGAAAACAGGAATGCCTGCAGCTGCTATTGCTGCTGCTGCATGATCTTGAGTTGAATATATGTTACAGCTGGCCCAGCGTACATCAGCTCCGAGAGCAACTAATGTCTCTATTAAAACAGCTGTTTGTATCGTCATATGAAGAGATCCTGTTATTCTTATACCATTTAGAGGTTTGGTATCTGCATATTTTTGACGAATTGCCATTAATCCAGGCATTTCTTTTTCTGCTATTTCTATTTCTTTGCGTCCAAAATCTTTTAATGATATGTCTGCTATTTTATAAGGTAGATTTGATATTAAATTTTCCATAGTTTGTTTATTTAGTTTTTTTTATTTTAAAAACTCTAAAATACGTAATAATTTGCTATTTACAATAAAATATTTATAACTTTATTATAAAAAA
>JAFRQN010000295.1 GCA_017428585.1 Bacteroidota bacterium
AAGAAAGGCGCATAATGCAAACGACAGGGAAGTATTAAAATTATACGGAATGAAAACAGACATAGAAGAAAGCGAAATTGTATCCAAGCTGTTCAAAATGTACCAAGAAAAGGTAAATGAAATAAAGAAGAAATAAAATAATATTATCAAAAAAAGAGCAGTTTATCTGCTCTTTTTTGTTTATTATATTATATTTAATAAATAAAATCTTAATTTTATTTTGGTTTTGTATTTTTTTTTTTATTTTTAAATATGATTATTGTGTAAATTATTATAGGTAAAATTTTATGAAAATAACTAACCTAATTTATATAGTATTAGCTTCATTTCTATTTATAAGTTCATTATCTGCACAAAAACCTAAATGGGTAAGTACAGAAGTTCAATCCCGTGTTGCCGTATTAGAACATTTTACAGATATGAATCATAACTATTCTGCAAGAGGTGATGCGGCGGCGAATCAAAGTGCAAGTTATTATAAAGATAAATTTATAATTATAAATGAGCATTGTAATTTGATTAGTACTTCAATTACTCCAAGAACACTTGATTTAACAACAGATGAAGGCAATACAATTTTTAGCAATGCAGGTTTATATATTGATACTATGGATATAGAAACAGCTCCATGTGCATTAAATAGAGTTCCACATTATATAGAAAAGATTTGGGCAATGGATTATATACATTTCTCAAGGATTCAATCTCTCAATAATTTTGTAAATGAACCATCTATAGTAAATGTTTATGTTAAACCAGAAATTAATTTTGAAACACGTGTTCTTACTGTAGAAGTAGAATACTATTATACAAATAAATCTCGTGCTTCTGAAAATTTTTTAACTGTAATGCTTTTACAGAATGAAATAATAGGCAAGCAAGACGGCGGAAAAAATTTTAATCCAAATTATGTAACTGATAATGGATTATACCGCCACATGCATGTTCTAAGAAAAATAATATCAGACGGAGGTGTTTGGGGTGATACTATATCTAATACAAAAAAGGGAAGTTATGGATATGTATCTTACACACTGCTTCTTCCTGAATCTATAAAAAATGTTCCTCTTGATCTTACAAATTTAGAAGTTGTTGCATTTATTTCTGAAAGCAAAGGCAATATATATACAGGGCATAAAGCTGTTATAGAAGCTCCAGATGATATTAAAACTGATTTAGAAGTAGAAGACGAAACCGTATTTTATGATACTTATAAGTTTGAAACTATATCTCCAAAGGTTAAGGTAACAAATAAATTTGATATTCCAGTAACAAAATTTGATGTAGAATATATAATAGCAAATTCCCGTAATACTGGTGATTATTATAAAGATTATAAATCAGAATTAGATGTAAAGAAATATGATCCTTATATTGTAAAAAAAACTACTTATTCAGGGTTATTACAAAAAGATCAATCTGTTATAGTTGAATTTCCAGAAATAACACAATCAGATTTTAACACTTCTTCTTTTTATATTACACAAGCTAATGTTTCTAATATATATAATGATGAAACTGTTCTTTTTGATATAGATACTACAAATAATACAATAAATACTGCTGCTAAAATAGGTTTAATTGATACAGTTTTTAGTGAAACAGAAATTACTTTTGAAAATCCTGATACTTCTTCTAATACTGGATTTATTCCTGCTTATGCAGTTTTGGATAAATCTATTATTCCCTACATTTATCTTGTTCATAAGGATACCGATTTTTTAACTTCTAATTTTAGTGGTGCTAAAAATACAAAAGCTGCTCTTTTATTCTATTTAAGTAATAAATTTAATAGCTTAGTTTTTAAACCAGGATATATAATGTTTGGAAAAATTGACTGTCATGATAATCCAAATAAAATTTTATCATATTATTATGCATATTCTGATGGAGAAAAGCATGGAACTTCTCCAAGAATTATAGTTGAAATTTCTAAAGATTGGGGAAAAACTTGGAAAAGAATTTCTGAGGCATTTTGCGAAGAAACTGGAGTAAAAAAAGATTTTGAAACAATATATGTACCAACCTCAGAAGAATATAAACATGTTCAAGTCAATTTATCAGGATATGGCAAAGAAAACTTTATTATAAGGGTTGGCTGTCTTCCTGGTACTAATGGAGAAGTATTATTTTTGGATGAAATAAGT
>JAFRQN010000041.1 GCA_017428585.1 Bacteroidota bacterium
CAGGCATCTATTTCTAATTTGCAGCGTAGATTAGGTGTAGGATTTGCAAGAGCTGGCCGCATCGTAGATCAATTGGAAGAAGCTGGAGTTGTTGGCAAATCTCAGGGGAGCAAGCCGCGACCTGTTCTCTTAGAATCTGTGGCTGATTTAGAAAGAATTTTATAATTAAATATAAGAAAAAATCAAAAAAATTTGGATAATATCAAAAAAAGTGTTAAGTTTGTATTACTTAATTGATGCACTAATTAATTAGTCATTAATTAAACGGGGCGTAGCGCAGCCCGGCTAGCGCATCTGTTTTGGGAGCAGAGGGTCGTAGGTTCGAATCCTATCGCCCCGACAATAAAGAGCAACAAAAAAGTTGCTCTTTTTTTATTTTAAATTGGTTTTGATTTTATTATTTAGTTAAAAAGTGTTATTTTTATTAATAAGGTTGTTTTAATTTATTGCTTGTTTTATTATGAAAGAGAAAGAAAACTACTCCAAATTTATTAATCAATATGTAGATGAATTGAATGAGAAATACAGCACTGGTCAGGCTACTGAACATACATTCAGAAGTGTTTTGGAAAATCTTATTAAGAATTTTAATAACAATCTGCATATAATTAATGAGGCGCAAAGGCAGAAGGGGATTGGCGCTCCTGATATAACTATCAAGAAGCAGAATGCTGCTGTTGGTTATATTGAAACTAAAGATATTAATGATGATGATTTGGAAGGCAAAAATAAAAACAAGGAGCAGTTTGATAGATATAAAAAAGGATTAAGCAATATAGTTTTTACTGATTATCTAAAGTTTGTATTTTATCGAGGCAGCGAATTTATAAATGAAGTTAGAATAGCAAATATAACAAGCAGCAACCGCATAAAACCTATTAAAGATAATTATGAAACTTTCTTTAGATTGATGCAGGACTTTTTATCTTATAAAACTGAAGATATAAAAAGTCCAGAACATTTAACAGAAAGAATGGTAAGCAAAGCCCATTCTCTTAGAGAAGTTATACTTGACAACTTAAAAGAAGAAAAAAGCGAACTGCAAAAATTATTTAAGTACTTTTCAGAAAACTTTATCGAAAATTTAGATAAAAACAGATTTGCAGATTTATACACGCAAACTATTGTTTATGGATTATTCGCTGCGCGCATCAACTATCAGCAAAGCGTTAATAATAATGAAATTGACAAAGAATTTAATTCTGCCAATATTTTAGATTTCTTCCCTAAATCTAATCCTTTTTCTTTTAATCTATTCAGATTTGAGAAGTATTTTAACAACAATTCAAATACTGATTGGATTATAAATGATTTAATAGATCTGTATTCTAATGTTGATTTATTGGATATTCTAAGCAGTTATAACAACAAATATTCTAATGCTGATGCTAATGATCCAATTATCTATTTTTATGAGAATTTTTTGGCAAAATATAATCCTGAAGCAAGAAAGGAATTAGGCGTTTGGTACACTCCAAAACCTATTGTAAGATTTATAATCAAAGCTATTGATGATATATTGAAGAAAGAATTTAAGCTGAATGAAGGACTGCTGGAAAATATACAAATACTGGATCCTGCAACAGGAACAGGAACTTTTTTGGTTGAGATGATACGCTATATGTACAGCATTGTAAAAGAAAAGAAACAAGAAGGAAGCTGGAATTCTTTGGTAAGCACAAACATCATTCCACGATTAAATGGTTTTGAATTGTTGATGGTAAGCTATACAATAGCGCACTTAAAGCTGGAAATGGTTCTGAAGGAAACAGGATATGATTTTTCAGATGATGAACGTCTTAATGTATATTTGACAGACAGCCTTGCTGGAACAAAAAAAATTCCTGAACTTCCATATATGAACTATATAAGCGAAGAAAACAACAACGCCAATCAAATCAAGGAAAATCCTATTATGGTTGTGCTTGGAAATCCGCCTTATAATAATAATAGTAAAAATCATGATGAATGGATTGAAGAAAAAATACAAGATTATAAATTAGAACCAAACAGCAATAAAAAATTATTAGAAAAGAAACTAAATCTTGATGATGATTATGTAAAATTTATTAGATTGGGCGAGTATTTTATAGAAAGAAATAAATGTGGCATAGTAGCTTATATCAATCCTCATGGATTTTTGGATAATACTACTTTTAGGGGGATGAGATGGGATTTAATAAATACTTTTGACAAGATCTATACAATAAATTTGCATGGAAATTTAAGGAAACAGGAAAAAACAGCTGAAAATACTATTGACCAAAATGTTTTTGACATACAGCAGGGTGTATGCATTAATTTGTTTATTAGGTTGAGTGTTAACAACACAACAACACAACAACACAACAACACAACAACACAACAACACAACGATGGGCTTGCTGAAGTGTTCTATTGTGACTTATACGGCAAAAGAGAAGAAAAACTTGAATTTCTTAATTCGAATACGCTTAATACTATTAATTGGACTAAAATAGAATATACTTCTCCTTATTATTTCTTTGCTCCTAAAG
>JAFRQN010000296.1 GCA_017428585.1 Bacteroidota bacterium
AATTTTAATAATTTATCATTTGACAATATACCATTGGATATTAATTTTGAAATAAATGAATTTAAGGATATTGTCAATTTTTTCAGCAAATATTTTGAATATCACTTAAATAATGCAATTAAAATAAAATACATTGATCTATTAGTTTAGTTAGAACAAATTACTATAATAAAAATGATTTTAAATATATTTATAACAATATTGCTTGTTTTTGCAAATGCTTTTTGTGTCGCAGCCGAATTTGCTATTGTAAAAGTTCGTATGTCTCAACTAAAAGTAAAAGCAAAATCTGGAAGCAAATTAGCATCATTAGCACAAAACATAGTATCACAATTAGATTCTTATTTATCAGCAACACAATTAGGTGTTACTTTATCAAGTTTGGGATTAGGTTGGATAGGCGAACCAGTTGTTGGTAAAATAATTTTAATTTTCATTAATTTTATCAATAGTACTTTTGGATTAAATATACCACCTGAAACATCACAGAGTTTGTCTCTGCCTATTGCATTTATTTTAATTACAATACTGCATATAGTTTTAGGTGAATTAGTACCAAAATCATTAGCTATTTTATACCCAGAAAATATAGCAATGGTTGTTTCTGTTCCATTAAAAATATTCCATACTATATTTAAACCTTGTATTATCATATTAAATGGAACAGCAAATTTCTTAATTAGAATTATAGGGTTAGAACCTCCAAAAGAAAATGAAGAACATCACAGTCCAGAAGAAATAAGAATGCTTTTGGAAGATAGTACTAAGAAAGGTGAAATAGAACAAGAAGAACATAAATTACTTGACAATATATTTGATTTTTCTGATACTCCAGTAAAACAAATAATGGTACCGCGAAATAAAATAATTGCATTAGAAAAAGATTCTTCTTTAGAAACAATACTTGAAACATTAATAGAAAATGGCTATTCAAGAATTCCCTTATATGATAATGAAATAGATAATATAATAGGAATGATTTATGGAAAAGATTTATTGACTCTTATAAACAATAAAAATCTTATAACCTTAAATGATATTATAAGAAAACCATTGTTTATTGATGAAGAAGAGATGATTCAAGATGTATTAAAAACAATGCAAAGCTCTCACATACACTTTGCGATTGTAGTTAATGAATTTGGCGGCACATCTGGGTTGGTAACACTTGAAGACATTTTGGAGGAAATTGTAGGTGAAATACAAGACGAACACGATGATGAAGAAGTACTGGTAACAGCAAGCAGCAATCAAGAATTTGATGTGGATGCATCTTTAGCAATAAATGATATAAATGATTTTATTCCAGAAAAAATTCCTGACAGCGATAATTATGAAACATTAGGCGGATATATCATAACTATATTGGGACGCATTCCAAAAGAATCAGAAAAAATTAAAATAGACAATTATATTTTTACTATTACGGAAGCATCAACCAGAAAAATTGAAAAAGTTCATATTACATATATTTTGCCAACAGAATCAGAAAAACAGGATGATTAAACGATGATAAACAAAACATTTAAAATAAATGATATCATCAATATAAAAAATGCTGTTTTATTAGCACCTATGGAAGGTATAACCAATTTACCTTTTAGAATATTATGCCGTGAATTGGGAGCTGATATAGTATACACAGAATTTACTGCTTCAGAAGCGTTAGTAAGAAACATAGACAAATCGCTTCGTAAATTGAAGTTATCTCCAAAAGAACATCCTGTGGCAATTCAGATATTTGGAAGCAATCCTAATGCTATGGCAGAATCTGCAAAAATTGCTCAAGATAAGGGGGCTGATTTTGTAGATATTAACTATGGATGCTGGGTAAAAAAAATCGTAAGCAATAATGCAGGTTCAGCATTAATGAAAAATCCATTATTAATGGCTGAAATAACTAATAAATGCGTTAATAGCGTTTCTATTCCTGTAACTGTAAAAACACGGCTTGGCTGGGATAAAAAAAATATAAATATCTTTGAAATAGCAGAATTACAGGAACAAGCAGGTGCAAAAGCAATAACAGTTCATTGCCGTACACGTGATATGAAAATATCAGGAAATGCTGATTGGTCATACATTCCTGAAATAAAAAAACATATAACTATTCCGCTTGTTTTAAACGGTGATATTAATACACCAGAAAAAGCATATCAAGCATTGCAGACAGAAGGAGCTGATGCTATAATGATAGGACGTGCAGCGGTAGGTAATCCTTTTATCTTCCGCAATGCGAAATATATGATAGAACATGGTACTCCGCCAGAACCTGTTACAATAAGAGAGCGCTTGGATATTTGCTTAAAACATCTTTCTTTATGCATAGAATATCAAGGACAGCATGGAATATATGAATTTAGAAAACATTATTCTGGATATTTAAAAGGAATACACAATGCATCAAATGTAAGACAAAAATTAGTTATTGCTGAAACATTTGATGAAATAAAAGATTTAATAGAAAAATTTTATGAAGAAACCCAAATTTATTATAACAATTATAACAATTTAAATTGATAAATAAATTTTTATAATAAATATTTGTATCTTTGTATTATTATATATTTTTAAACTAATTAAGATAATTATGGAAATTAAAGTATTAAATAAAGGATTTGTAAGATTAGTTGATATTATGGGCGATGATTCTGCAATAGTACAAGCAGCACGCACATCATACGGAACAGGAACAAAATCATACGAGGAAGATAAGAAACTAATTAGATATTTGCTTCGTAACAAACACACATCTCCTTTCGAGATGGTAGAGTTAAAATTTCATATTAAACTGCCAATATTTGTTGCAAGACAATGGATAAGACATAGAACAGCAAATGTAAACGAATTTTCAGGCAGATATTCTGAAATGCGAGATGAATTTTATATTCCTGAATTAGAAGATGTAAGAAATCAAAGTACTACTAATAAACAGGGACGTTCTGATACAATTTTAGATTCAGAAATTTCAAGCAGTTTTGTTGAATCTGTAAAAAATAGTCAAACTGATTTGTATAAGGAATATAAACACTATATAGATACAGGTATAGCACGAGAGTTGTCACGAATTAATCTGCCACTTTCAATATATACAGAGTGGTATTGGAAAATAGATCTACATAATTTATTCCATTTTTTGAAATTAAGAATGGATAAACACGCACAATATGAAATAAGATGCTATGCAGAAGCAATAGCTGAAATCTTAAAAGAGAAAGTACCTATTGCTTATGAAGCATTTGAAGATTACACATTAAATTCAATGTATTTTTCTAAGAATGAACAAAAACTATTGTCTAAACTGCTAAATAATATAGATATTGACGATGCATTATTATCAGATGTTAAATTAGATAAAAGAGAAATCACTGAATTTAAAGACAAAATTAATTTATTAAAACAAAAATAATTTATTTAATTCAAAATAATTATTGAAAATGAAAAGAATAAAAACAGCTCTAATATTATTTTTAATAACTTTAATAAGCATAAATAATATCTCAGCTGCTCCAGAAGAGAGCGATTCTGAAACATTAAAATTTAAAATTAAATATACCTTTACAACAAACGTATTTTATGTATATAAATGCAATATAGAAACTAATATTGAACGTATGTTCCCTGATAGTTCTACACAAAATATTGTTCGCAAGGAAGAAGTATATTTAACTATGTTTGCCCCATCAAGACCTCAAAATGAATTTTTGGAAGTAAATACTGGCATAGATTCTATATTATATGAATTTGATGATGGAAAACATAAATATAAATGGTGGTCTACCAGCGATGATGATCCTTTGCCTGACAATGCTGATTTTTATAAAACATCAACCATATTGGGTCAGCATTACGTAACAACTATATCCCCTTATTTTGAGGTTGCACTTATTAAAGGTGAATTATTAGATCGTGCGAGAGAAAATGTAGAAGAAGTTTCTGATACCAATTTAGCTTTTATTCTAAAAAAAGCATTATCTGACGACAACTTAAAATTTTATACTGATCTAAATAAGAATGTCTTAAGAAGTGGACGTTATGAACGAGATTCAGCTTGGAAAATGTCCTTTACAATTCCTATTGAAGGAATGAAATATACCTGTGACACAGCAGATGTTAAATTTTATCTCTATGATGGTAAAAATTTTCACATAAAAGCGACTATGCCTTATATGCTGCCGCATTATCAAGAAAAAATAGATATTACAGGATACGATAATTTAATTTCTACATTGGATTCAACAAGCAATTCTAAAGGATTTTGGGATATTACTGTAACTCCACGAGGACAAATGCAGGCGGTACAAGGCGAATTTAATACAGAAGCCAATATACATTTAGACAAAGACATTATTACTGATAAAATCAATACTAAAATAAAATATGAATTGGTAAAAACTCACAAATGGAAGGATTAATGGAAGAAAAAACAACAAAAGCACCTCTTTCGTTTGATCTTGCTCAAGAATTTTTTAGAGGTCATAATATTGAGCGTTGGAATGATACAATACGTCCATTTCCATTTTATGAAATAGATAAGCATGGACATAAGCTAATGATTGCTTATATCCTTGCTAAATATGAAGAAAAAAAAGGTAATACTGTTGATTGGGAATTAATTATAAAAAATTCTATCTTTGAATTGCTTCGCAGGATTATTATTTCTGACATCAAGTCTCCTATTTATGCAAAATTTAAAGAAAATAAAGAGATCTTTAGAAAATTAAATGCTTATGTATTTAATCAAGTACAAGATAAAATAGGAAATATAAAATTCAAGAATGAGTTTAAGAATTTCTTGGAAGACGAAACAAAACATAATACACTAACCTATAGAATTATCGATGCTGCTCATATATACTCAAGCTATTGGGAATACAAGATTATAGAAAATTTTAATCCTTTTAAGCATCAAAATGAACAAATCCGATGGGAAATAACAAAATCTATTGTTGAGTATTCTGATCTTGAAGGCATTAATAAATTATTGGGCAACCATTCTATTTTAAATTTCATTGATATTTGCGGACAGCTCCGATTCCAAAAACGCTGGGCTCAAACACCAAGAGTACCTGTAACTTCTGTTTTAGGACATGTTACTTTGGTAGCTGTATTTACTTATATTTTATCAAGTGAATTAAATTTTTGCAAAAAGAGAATTTACAATAATTTCTTTGGTGCTTTATTCCATGATTTGCCAGAAACCGTTACAAGAGATAT
>JAFRQN010000297.1 GCA_017428585.1 Bacteroidota bacterium
ATACTGACAAAAATAGTAAAAATGGATCTACAGTTTCAAAAGATTATGAAGTTGTGGAAATTGATATTGATAAACTCACTACTAATCCATATCAGCCTCGAAAAGAATTTGATGAAGAAAAATTAGAAGAATTAAAAACTTCTATTATCAAATATGGATTATTACAGCCAATTATTGTACGAGAAACAAATGACGGATTTGAAATTGTAGCAGGAGAAAGACGTACAAAAGCTTGCAAACTTGCTGGTTTGAAAAAAATTCCTGCGAGGATAATATCTATAAAAGCAGATGCTGATAAATTAGAGCTTGCTCTTATTGAAAATATTCATAGAGATGATTTAAATCCTATAGAAGTTGCTCTTTCATATCAAATGCTGATAAAAGAGTTTAAGTATACCCAAGAAACATTAGCTATAAAAATTGGAAAAGAACGTTCTACTGTTTCTAATATTCTTCGTTTATTAAAATTACCAGATAATATACAAAATTTATTATTGGAAAATAAAATTTCAATGGGTCATGCTAAAGCCTTATTATCTTTAGATAATCATATACAAATGATTGCTGTTGCTAATGATATTATTGATAAAGATTTATCTGTACGTGCAACAGAATCGCTTGTAAGAAATATCCAAAATAAAAATAAAAAATCTACTATAATATTAGGTTCTACTCCAATAGTTAAACAAAATGTTATCAATTCAGATATACATATTATGGTTCAGGAATGTCAAAATAAATTAAGAGAAAAATTTGGAACTAATGTTAAAATAGCATTAAAAAATGATAAAAGTGGAAATATAAATATAGAGTTTTATTCCATAGAAGATCTAGAACGTCTTATTGATATAATAAATTAAATAATGATATAAAGTGCTTTTTGAGAAGAACACTATTAATATATTTTTATTATATATGTAAAATGGTGTAGTGTGTTGATTTTTCTATATGTTTAGTTTAATTATACTTCATCATCATTTTTTATATTTAAAATAAAAAAGCGACCCCGACAGGAATCGAACCTGTGACACCAAGTTTAGGAAACTTGTGCTCTATCCTACTGAGCTACGGGGCCAATATTTAATTAACTTTATCATTACTCATGAGTAAAGTTCGGCTTCCTGTATAATTAGAATCAGGAGCATCAAATAAAAATATAGCAATATATTGTTTTACCATATCTTCATTTATTTTTTTAAAACCAAGAAATAATGCCTTTTCAATCATTAAATCAATATGTTCATTACTAATTAGATTTAATGCTTGTAATCTTGTTATAACATTAATAGCTTCTTTTGTAAACAATTCTGTTTCGTCTAAGGATATATATCTATATTTATTATTAGCACTTGATTGTAATTTCTTAAATTCACTATTTTCATCATTTAGTTTATCTGTCATCCAGCTATATGCTGTTAGAATTTCATTTTCTGTGAATCCTTGTTTATATAGACATTTAAGATCAAATTTGTTTTTTGTGTTTTTGTTATTTGTCTTTAATTGATAAACTAATCTAATTACTATTTCAACTATTCTTTCTGTCATTATTTTCAAGTTCCTTCATATAGTTTAGATAAAAATCTTCTTTTTCATGCATAATCTTCTTCTCTTCGTCCGTTTTATCATCGTATCCAAGTAGATGCAATAGACCATGAATAGAGTATCTTGCAAGTTCATTCTTACATGTAGTTTGATATTCTGTAGCATTTTCTAATGCTACACTAACACATACATATATTTCCCCTTCTAAAGGATCTTCTTCTAAACAAAAAGAAAGAACATCTGTTGCATAATCATGATTTAAATATCTATAATTTAAATCATGTATTGAATCATTATCAGTGAAAATTAAATTAATACTTGCATTTGTTATATTGGCATCTTCTAAGATTTTTTTTAGTATATCTTGAATTTTTTTCCTTGCTATATATTTTTTATTACTATTATTAAAAATTTTAATAGTTGATGACATATTTATTTGTGAATTTCTATATATTTTTATTAATAAAATTTTTTATTTATACATATAACAAATATACAAAAATCTATTTGCAAATAAAAGTATTTTTATTATCAAATAAAGATAACTGTAAAGAAGATAATAATAGAGCAGAATCTAATGTTTCAATATTAGTTTTAAATATATCTTTAGATATATTTGCAAAAATAGAAACTCCTTGATTTTTACTGATACTTAAGCAGGATATTTTATCATCTGTTTCTGAAAAAAAGAATATTTCGTCAGGAGATAATACTTCCATCTTTTGAATATTATGTAATTCATAATATCCATAAATAGTTTGAATAGAAGCTAATGTTACATATTTACCTTGGTATTCTATATTAGGATGTAAAGTAAAATATATAGAAGCATTATTTCTACTATCTTTTATTGTCCATGTATAACTATCAGCTACAGATTCTGATTTTACATTTAAAGTATCTTCTATTATTTTTATTTTATTGATATCGAAATAATTAGATACATCCATATTGACCTATTTGTTAATTAATAATTTATTATTACTAATCTAATTAATACTTATTTAACATAAAAAAGTTTCTTTTTTTGTGTTATTTTTTTACATAAACAATTAAATGTTAATATAATGTTAATATATTTTTTTATGGTTTTATTCTTAGCATTAATTATATTTGTATATGAAAATAATAAAATAATTTGGAGCTAATAAATGAAAAGGAATTTGTGTAAATTAATAATATTATTTATTCCATGCTTGTTTTTATTTACTACTGTATGTCAAGCAAAATACTCAGAAAATCTGCTAAATGTCACTAATCAAAAATTTACTGATGTTGGACTTGTAAAAACTATAGTGGATGAAGATGGAAAAACTTATATAGCCTGGCAGCAAGTTGAAATAGATGGTGCTGCCGAGGCAAAAGTTTCTATCTATTTACAATTACTGGATAAAACAGGTGAATTTTTGTGGGATGAGAATGGTTTGTTTATAGCTGATGTAAAAGGACTTAGTTCTAATTTTAATGAAGATTTGAATTTATCAATAGCATCAGATGGTAATTTAATACTTTCTCATATTTCTTTACAAGATAGCAATGATGTAAAAGGTTTTACTATTTATAAAATAAGTCCATATAAGCAAATTATATGGAAAAAGACTCAAAATGATGTTTTTATCAATTTATCGGCTTTCGGAATAATGCAATTTCATGTTACAACTTCCGAGGATAATATAATTATTTGTACAACTACTTCAAATCAATCATATATTCAGATATTATCAAATGAAGGTGAAAGAAAATTAGTACAGGATATAGAAATAGATGCTTGTGTATATAATCCTATAATTGTACCTTGTATTGATAATTCTTTTGCTTGTGTATATAGATTATCAAAAACTTTGTTTGTTGATAAATATACTACCACAGGCGAATTAATTTGGAAAGCTGTTTATGTTGGTAATGAAACTGCTGATAATTTAAATATAGAAAATACAACTTATGTATTTAGTGATAATGATGGTGGGATTATTATAACTTGGGAATTTGATGGTAAAATCTATGTACAACGTATTGATTCAAATGGAAATAGATTATTTTCTAATGATGGTATAAATATTTCTGTTGGCGATTCAGATATTCATCATGTAGCGGATGTAGATATAAAAAATAAAATAATACATATATCATGGGTATCTTCTTTATTAAATAAGAAAACTATTGTTTTACAGCGTTTAGATTTTAATGGGAAAAAATTATATAATGATAATGGGTTAGTTCTAAAAAAATTGAACGATTTTGTTGATAATAAGCCTATTGCTATTGTACATATTCCTAATAAACGTGTACTTGTTTTTATTAAGTATAAAGAAGATCCAAAAGATATTTTTTCTAAAATGATTGCAATTAGGGCAGATGAGAATGAAACTATCTTTTGGGAAAAACAATTATATTCTCCATTATCAAATTTTTATAGTACAGCAGCAACAAAATTTTTTAATGATCAAGTTGTTTTAACTTGGTGTGATGAGGATGTTTATGTAAATACTACATTTAATAAAACTATAAAAGCCGTTTGTATTAGTTATAATGGTATTATAGGTGTAGATGAATCTTCTATTGTAAATTTAGCATCTGTATTTAGTTTTCCTAATCCAACAAATAATAATTTGAATTTAATTATAAATAATGAAAATAATTATCAGCATTTAAAAATTAAAATAGTTGATATAAATGGTATAACTGTTTATACTGATGATATTTATATAAATATGGGAAGAAATGTAATTCCATTAAACGTAAATAATCTTTTAATAGGTAGTTACATTATTTCTGTATATTCTGAGGATAATACATTATTGAATAAATTACAGATAATAAAGGAATAACCAATGAAGTCCAAAAATGTAATAAAACAGTCAGAAGAACTTAGTAAATTGGTTGCTCACCAAGCACCTATGAATTATGATGCAGAGGTTTCCGTATTAAGTGCAATGATGCTTAGTCAGGAAGCTGTATCTAAAGTTATAGGTATATTTGCAAATGATAATAATTTATCAAACAAAAGAAATTCTAAAGAAACTTCTGTTGTTTTTTATGATAAACGTAATAACGAAATATATAAAGCTATTTTAGCATTATATGAAAAAAATATTATTCCTGATATTGTTTCTTTACAGGATTATTTAAATGGACAAGGTACTTTAGAGTCAATTGGTGGAATTGGATATTTAGTTGAAGTTAGTAATAAAGTTTCTACTGCTGCTTATGTTGAAACTCATGCAAAACTTGTACAAGAATATTATTTTAGACGTTGTCTTATTGAATTAGCAGAAGATATATTGAGAAATAGTTATGATACCAGTACAGATATTTTAGATGAAATTGATAAAACAGAATCAAACGTATTTGCTATTGCAGAAAAAAGAATTCGAAAGAATTATAAGACTATGGATTTTTTGGCACAAGATGCTGTAAAACTTATACAAACTATACATGGAGAATTTAGTAATACTGATGTTGTTACAACAGGTTTTGCTTTTTTAGATAATCTTTTAGGAGGTGGATTACAAAAATCTGAGTTAATAATATTAGCAGCCCGTCCATCAATGGGAAAAACAGCCTTGGCATTATCTATATCATTAAATGCTGCTTTAGCAGATAAAAAAGTTGCTTTTTTTTCTTTAGAAATGGATAGCAAACAGCTTGTATTACGTATGCTCAGTTCTATGACTATGCTTCCTCTTGGTAGAGTAGGTCAACGCTTATCGGACAAAGATTGGAAGAATATTGCAAGGTATGCAAGTAAGCTTAGAGAATTGAAACTTTATTTTGATGATTCGTCTACATTATCTATTATGGAATTACGGTCTAAATGCAGAAGATTAAAAGCAGAACATCAAATAGATCTTATTGTTATTGATTATCTTCAACTGCTTCAATCTATTAAAGCTGATAGTCGTGAACGTGAAGTAGCAATTATTTCTGCAACCTTAAAACAGATAGCTCGTGAACTTGATGTGCCTGTTTTGGCATTAGCTCAGTTAAGTCGAGCTGTAGAAAATCGTACTGATAAAAGACCTTTACTATCTGATTTACGTGAATCTGGAAGTTTAGAGCAAGATGCTGATGTTGTTATGTTTATACATAGACCAGAATATTACGAAAAAAATACATCAACTATTGAAGCAAATAGCTGGAAAAATTTAGCTGAAATAATAATAGCCAAACATAGGAATGGTCCAACAGGTATAGTTAATTTATCTTTTATTCCTGAATTTGTAAAATTTACAGAGAGAGATTCTCAAAGTAATATAGAGATGCCTGTACTGCCACCTGATGATTTTTCTAATAGTGTTAATCAAGATATTGAGTTTTAAATAAAAAAAAGATTCTGTTCAACAGAATCTTTTTTCTTGCTCCTGAGGAGGGACTTGAACCCCCGACCCTCTGATTAACAGTCAGATGCTCTAACCAGCTGAGCTACTCAGGAATTTTAAGCGTGAATTTATTAAATACAAAAATAAACAATTTTTTAATAAATAACAACAAAAAAATTAGATAATATATATATTAACTATATATATTTTATTTTTTCTTCTGAAATATAAAAATCAATAGCTTCATTTATAAAAGAATTAAATTCAAATGTTTTTTCGAATGATTGTACTATATAGTTAATAAGCCCTTTACTATATATAATATTTTTTGTTAATGGCTTATATAAGCAGTATGTTTTATATTTTAAGTATTCAGAATAATTTGTATTTATTGGAAACCCATTTGGAACATTTTTTAATTTTGCAGTATCAAATAAAACAAAATCATTTGCTTTATTTAAGGAAGAAATAAATTTTTTTGGTTCTGCAGTAATAGCATTCCTTATTTCATTTAAAATTTTATTTTCCAAACTATAGGCTCCACTTGCTAAAAAACATGAATTATCTTCTTCAATATGAAAATAATATCCAGCATGACATGATTTTTTCCCATGTGGAGAGATAAAAATACCTATATGAGTTTTATATGGTGATTTATCTTTTGTAAATCTCAAATCTCTATTTATTCTATAAGTACATTCTGGTATTGTTAAATATTGGATTGATGAATCAAATTTACTAATTTCATTTATTAGTTTTTCTGTAATTTCTGATATATAATTTTTTATTTCAAGATATTCTTGTTTATGTTCAGTGAACCATATTTTATTGTTATTATTTCTTAGATTATTTAAAAAATCTATAACTAATTTTATATTCATAGTGTTTTATTAAAAATCATTAAACCTAAAAATAATTCTTCCTATATTAATATTTTTATTATCTCTTATTTGTAATGTATAGGAAAATTGCAAATTAAATCCACGTATTATTTCATAACCACTGCTTAATTCTATAGATAAAATCTTTTCTAAGTTGCCGTCTAAAAATTTGACAGTTTCGCTATCATCATTCCATCTTATTGTTTGTAAAGGATCGCCTCCTGCATTAAAAATCAAATTACCGTCGTCATCATATATATTATTGCCATGACGTGTATAATTAACAGCGATTTTTAAAGGATAACGTTGTCCATACCAAAATTGAAATAGAGCTGTTAGTCTATCAGAATTTGGTAATATCATAGAACTAAATAATAGAGAATCATTGGTACAGGAGTTTTGAATATTAAAATGTGAGTATGTATAAGGTTCTACTCTTGTATATTCTAATCCAAAATCCATATTATATTTGGATGAATATAATCCAGCGATATTCCAAGCTGTTTTATTGCTCCAATAACCAGTTCCTATTTTTTCAATAATAATATCATCTAAAAACCAGCTTGCTTTTAACTGAACGTTTTTAATAGGTCTAATTGTTCCACTTAATCCCATACCAGAATTATCTCTGTCGTGTTGTGAATGTTCTAAAGTTTTTAGAAAACTAAATGGATTTAAATATGCTAAATCAATATCTCTGCTATATATTACGTTTTCAAAGAAGTTAATTTCACCCCACTTAGGTCTCAATGAAAATGTATGCATAGCTAGATATTTAGACGGTATGATTGTTGTATATCCCATATCTGTAGTAATGGGAAAATTAATTAAACTATTATGACTAAATTTATATTCAAAATTTGAAAATTTAGCACCTATTGTTATCGCATCAAATGCAGGTGATAAATCATTAATAAAGATACGTTGAGCAAGTCCACTGCCCTCAAGTCGTGTTTCTCGTCCTATGCTGGCATAAAACCAATCATAGGCAAAAGCAACATGTGATTCTGATATATCAGCATCACTATTAAGTTTTCTGAATTTATTATTATTAAAATATTTTTTATCTAATAAAGCTAAAGAATCATTTCCAATAAATTTTCTTGCATTTGTTATTTGTAAATAGTATCCGAAATAATTTGATATTGTTCCAAATAAACGTCCGCCTAAAGTACCAATTAGTACATTTTCTTGATCTGTAAAGTTATTTATATAATCTAAACTTGCTAATGGATCAAAAGTAACAGAAGTATATTTTTCTAAGTCGTTTGATCGATATCTATAAATTGATTTTTCAGCATTAGAAAACATTTTATTTGACAACACTTGTGTTGAGTCACTTGAACTATAAAAAACAACTGCTGTTTCAACTGTTTTTATTTCAAATTCAGCTTCAAATTTTTCTAATATATCTATTTCAGAGGTTGTAAGTTCTAATTCATGATTACGTATTATTGTTAAAGCTTCAATGATTTTTGACTTTTGCAAAGGTAACTGTGATAATGAAAAATGCTCAAGATAACCTTTAGTTTCCATACGTAATAAGAAATCATATACAGGATTAATAATAGGAGTATTCTCTACTTGGCATATAGAAATATTTGTAGTTAATAAAAAAATAATGCTTAGGTAACAAATAAAAATATTTATTTTCATATTAAATTGAAGTCTCTTCTTATTAAAAATTTATAAAATTAGCAATATGTTCGGCTTTTGTTAGGTGTACTAAAGCATTATCTGCAACTAATACTTCAACTGCTTTTTTTGCATCATTTAATTCTATTTTATGTTTATATGCAAAATGCCAAATATCAATTGGATTTATAGATATTTCTAAAGCTAATAACTGTGCAATTGTAAGGTTTTTATTTTGTCTAAATAATTCACGTGCGGTTTCTATAACAATTTTTGATTCTTCATCTACCATTTGATGTTCTGTAAAATAATAATTATCATTATTTATAAGATCACAAATTGGAAATCCACGTCCATCTTTGCTTAATAATAATGGTAATAAATCTATGCTAATTAAATATTCTTCAAACGGTGATTCTTCATCTAACCATAAGTCATTCCAAACATCTAAATCGATTGTTTTCAACCATTCAAAAAAATCTATTTCAGGTGTTGGTAATTTTATCATCTGATGTCCAGAAAATTCATTTATAATTGCATCAATATGTTCATTTTCTAGTGAAAATAGCAATTCGTCTGGAATATGGATATATTGATTTTTTTTTATAGAATCATAACAAATTGATATTATTTCTGATGATGTCATATTAATTTTTTATTATAATTTATTGAAATTTTATATATAATATAGCAAAAAAAAACTAAAAATAATAATTTTTCTTTTTGTGATTAAATTAATGTGGAAAACTATTTTCTACTTAGAATTTTTTATTGCTGTTATTTTTCAAGTAATTACATTTTTTCATTTGTTTGTTTATCATAAAAACATTATATTGAATTATAAAAATTTTGAATTTTCTAAATTAATATGTGTAATAATTTTGACAGTTAGCATGAGATCTAAATCGAGAATAATATTAATTTTATTTTTTGTATGTTTTTTTATAGTTAGCCAATTTACTAATCTTGAAGCAGCAAATAAAAAGAGAAAAGTAAAGAAACATAAACATACAGCTACAAATGTTATTAAGGTTAGTAAAGAAACTTTGATGCAGCCATTATATGAGTATTTTCCTTTGTATGAACAGTGGGAGCGAGCAGAAGTCTATCCTTATAGCGATATTGAATTTTTAAATAATTATGATAAAAGTTCTGTTTTTGAAGATTATTATTTAAGAATTAAATTGATGGATAGAATAAATGATTGGTTAGGTACAAGATATAAGCGTCCAGGGCGTTCTCGTAATGGGGTGGATTGTTCTAATTTTGTGTCTATAATAATACAAGAAACATTAGGGAAAATTATAACAGCGGGTGCAGCATCACAAGCAGAATTATTTAAACGAATTGATAGAATAGAAGATTTACAATTTGGAGATTTAATATTTTTTACAGGACAAAATAAACGTTCTAAAAGAATTGGGCATGTTGGTATATATATAAATAATGGTCTTTTTGCTCATTCTTCTACTCGTCGAGGTGTTGTCTATTCTCATATAACAGAAGGAAGTTATATACAAAGATTCCGTTGTGGAGGAAGAATTCATAAAGAAGATCTTGTATTAATAAATAAATAGTTTTTTCTAATTTTAAATTTTTAATATTATGAATTTTGAACTTTCAAAATTAAATTTTAATAAACAGGATTTGTTGCCTTATATGTCTGTAGAAACTATTGAATTTCATTATGGCAAGCATCATCAGACATATGTTACAAATTTAAATAATCTTATAAAAGATACTGAATTTGAGAATAAATCTTTAGAAGAAATAATTGTAAATTCTAAAGGAGGTGTTTTTAATAATGCTGCTCAAGTATACAATCATAACTTTTTTTGGAATTGTTTAACGAATGAAAAGAATAGTTTGCTTAATGGTAAAATATTGGAATTAATTAATCGAGATTTTAATTCCTTTGATGAATTTAAGAACCAATTTTCGAATAGTGCTATAAGTTTATTTGGCTCAGGGTGGGTATGGCTGGTATTAAATAATAATAAATTAGAGATAAAACAATATAAAGATGCCAATAATCCATTAACTGATAATTTAAAACCATTATTAACTATTGATGTATGGGAGCATGCATATTATATAGATTATAGAAATGCAAGAGCTAAATTTGTAGAAAATTTTTGGAATATTATAAATTGGAACTTTGTTAATTCCCATTTATAGTGTAATTGTTGGTTATAATAAAAAAAGCAAACTAAGGTTTGCTTTTTTTTCTATATAAAGTTGTTATATGTTATTTTTTTTCAAAATGTTGATAATCCTTTATTGTTATCCAATCTCCACCCCAAGTCCATCCGCGGTCTTTTAGAAATTTTACTATTTCATGTGAAGAATATACTGTTCCTTTTTTCTTTTTTTTATATTTTGCACCAATAGGTGTGATTTTTTTTGAAGAGCTTACATATGGGTTTTGAAATGGATTTAAATCAAAAGCTAATCCATATGAATGATTTGAAAGTTTGTTTGTTCCTGCAACAACTCTATAATTAAAAGCAGAAGTATTGTTTTTAGCCATAGATAAACTATCGCTCCAATTATATTGTACTATAGGAATAACTTCTTTTACAGGAAATTTTAATTTTTTTATTAATTCAAAAACTTCCTTAACATCTTTAGATATGTCTTTATGAATAAGAATTTGTCCTTTATGTAATTTATTGTCAAATGAATAGTATTCTACATCGAGAAGACATAAATTGTTTATTATTGAATCTGGTGCATTTGTTCCTTTAATACTTTCCTCAAAAGTCATTTTAGAATCAATAATAATATCTTCGTTTTTACAAAATGTAGAATTTGGCATTAAAAAAATTATAGATATTAAAAGTAGTGTTATTAATTGTTTTGTTTTCATAATTATAATTTTATTATTTGTTATTTGTTTTTTCATCTTTTATGTCTGTTGTTATTGCTTCTGTTGTATTATTTTGTACTATTAAATCCTTTTCTGATTCAATTTTAACTTTTTGATAAAATCTTTCTTTGATTTTTTCTTTTAAAATTAGAACAATAATGGAAGTTATTGGTACAGCTATTAGCATTCCGAGAACTCCAAATAAAGATAGAAAAATAAAAACAGCAAGTATCATTAAAACAGGATGTAATCCAACCTTATTGCCTGCTATAGTTGGTTCTAATAAGTAAGCATTTAAAAAATGAATACATAATATAGTAGTAATTAAGATAGTAATTTGGAATAATACATTTCCATCTTGTACAAATATTAATATTAAAGAGCCAATTATCATGCTAAACATTGATCCAAAGTATGGTATAGGATTAAGTAATCCTGCTATTAATGCTAATAGAACCCCATAAGGTAGGTCGAAAATAGAAAACGATATACTTCCTAAAATAAATACTATTGTTGATGTTGTTAGAATCCAACCTATATATGTACGAAGAATGTCGTCAAATCTTTCTAAATAATGATGTACAGTAGGATATTCTTCTTTTATCATCCAACTTATTTGTATTTTGAATTTTCCAAAATCTTTAAGAAAATAAAAAACTAAAATAGGGAAAATGATTAAACTAATAATATAATTTGCTATATTGGAAATACTTGAAAATATCTTTAATAATGATGAAAAAATAGTAGATAAAATAGTTTCTATACGTGGTAGAATTTCATTAGTAATAGCTACCTCAATTGTGTTTGCAGGTAAGTTAAATTTCTCTAATAATTTAACAAAATCATCGCTTTGCAGGTATTGAGAAAATTGTTGTATATATAGTGTAGTATTTTTAAGTATAGTTTGTGATTGGTCAATGATAATTGGTATAATATATATACATCCTATAATAACTATAACACTTGCAACAACTACAACAATTAAAGCTGATATCCATCTTTTTAATCCTTTTTTTTCTAACTTAGTTACTAAAGGATCTAAGAAATATCCAACCAATATAGCTAGTATAAAAGGTGCTAATTGAGATCCCAGACCAAATAATATCCAACCTAAAAAAACAACTAATATGCAAATAAATATATTGTTAGCAATTTTGCTATTTTTTCTAAAAGGATATATAAAAAATAAAGCAATTAAACTCATTACTATTGAGTTTTGTACTATTCCAGTTTTTACAAGAAAAATAACAAAACTAATAAAAGATAAACAACATGCAATTATTAGTTGTGTATTTTTATTAGATCTATTAGGTGGGATATTATTCATCATAAATCAATTTATATTATGAATTGTTTAAATATAATTATTCATTATTACTTTCAATATTATTTAATAATGAAACCATTTCTAAAGCAGTAGTTGCAGCTTCAAATCCTTTATTACCTGCTTTTGTGCCAGCTCTTTCTATTGCCTGTTCTATGCTGTCTGTTGTTAATACCCCATATATGCAAGGAATACCTGTTTCTAATCCTACATTAGCTAATCCTTTTGTGAGTTCTGATGCAATAAAATCAAAATGAGGAGTAGCACCTCTAATTACTGCACCTATGCAAATAACAGCATCATATTTTTTTGTATTTGCAATTTTTTTTGCTGTTAATGGTATTTCAAAACCTCCTGGGCATTTAAAAATATTAATATTTTTTTCTGATACATTATGACGTTTTAATGCATCAACAGCACCATCTAATAATTTAGAAACAATAAAATCATTCCAACGTGATGCAATTATAGCAAATTTTTTATTGGATATATTATAACATCCTTCTATAACCTTTATCATATCTCTATTACTATATATTTAATAATTAA
>JAFRQN010000042.1 GCA_017428585.1 Bacteroidota bacterium
GAAGGAAGCTGCCAAAAATTTAGATTTTGAAGCAGCGGCTGTTTTAAGAGATGAAATGAACAGCAAAAAAGACAGGCTTAGAAAAATAACTTTAAAATCACAATAAAAAATAAAAATATAATAAAATTTGAAATTTGTTAAATTAATTTTGAGATAAATTTATGATAATTGTTACTGGGGGTGCAGGTTTTATTGGTTCTTGCTTAGTTGCAAAATTAAATCAACTTGGTTATAAAGATATTCTTATCGTTGACAATTTAGGTTGTCAGTTAAAATGGAAAAATCTTGCCAATAAAAAATTTACTGGATTTTTATATAAGGATAAATTTAGAGAGATTATTAGACAATACGAAAAAACTGACAATTTATATATTCCTGATTTTGATAACAAAAACATAGATGCCGTTATTCATTTAGGTGCTTGTTCTTCCACTACTGAAACAAATGCAAACTATTTGCTTGATAATAATTTCTTATATACAAAAGAACTTGCTAAATTTGCTTTATCACGTGGAATAAGATTTATTTATGCTTCAAGTGCTGCAACTTACGGCGATGGCAAAAATGGATATTCTGACGAATCGATTGATAATTTAACTCCATTAAATTGTTATGGATTATCAAAGCATTTATTTGATATGTGGCTCTATGAAAATAATTTACAGAATGATGTAACGGGTGTTAAGTTTTTCAATGTTTTTGGTCCTAATGAATATCATAAAGGTGATATGAGAAGTATGTTCTATAAAGCATTTAAGCAAATAGAGCAGACTGGCAAAGTTAGATTGTTTAAATCTTACAATCCTTTGTATCATGACGGTGAACAAAAACGTGATTTTATTTATGTTAAAGACTGTGTAGATATATTTATTAAGATATTGCAGGACAGCTCTTTCAAAGGATTATATAATATTGGAACAGGACAAGCTCATACATGGAATGAACTTGCTAATTCTGTTTTCAATGCGATGAATCGTATTCCTAATATCGAATATATTGAAATGCCTGAAGAATTGAAAAAACAATACCAATATTTTACAGAGGCTGATACTAAGAAATTACTGAATAAATTAGGAGCTGATTGGAGCTTTACATCTATTGAAGAGGCTGCCATGGATTATGTTCAGAATTATTTGCAGTTGGAGGAAGCTGTTTGGTAAATTTTTATTGTTTATAAAATTATAAAACTTTTGAAACAAATTTAAAAATATAACATATATCATATAGCAGATAGTTGATGCAGGGGATGAAATGGATTCGACAGGGTGACGGAGGCTATAAGCTGCATATCGTGTTAGTCGTTAAACACGTTAATAAAAGCGATGCTTTATAATAAACGCAGAAGATAATTTTGCATTGGCTGCTTAATTAGACTGCAGCCCATCTATTTTTTAATTTGCCTATTGGTTATTAAATAGGTGTCGACTTAAATAGGATAATTTGACATTGCTCAACAGGATGTTGGAGGATTTTTTTACTGTTGATGGTTTAATAAAGCCTGCTGGTTGGCATCTTATTAAACGAGATTTATAAATCAGCTAAATATGTAGATGCTATAGAAGAAGCTCTTTGGACGCGGGTTCAACTCCCGCCATCTCCACGTTTAAAAAAAGCTCTTATTATAATAAGAGCTTTTTTTATGCAGTACGAAATTTTCTTTTCTTGTACTAAAAATTGCTAATCTTATGCATTAATCTTATTATAATTTATAAATTTCATTTAAAAATTTTATCAAAAATGTTATTTTTGATAAAAAAATAAAAATAAATTTTTATTTCTATTTTAAATTTTAAAAATATTTAGGTATACTATAAACAAAATTGTAAAATATAAAAGGGTTTAAAAATATGGAAAACGATTTAAACAATACACAGCTTTGTAAAAAAGCAGGTATTAGTATAATTGCAATGGATAAAATGGGGAAAAACGAAATTATAAAAACAGAAACACTATTGAAAATATATAATACTTTAAATTGTGAAATAGATAATATATTAGAATATATGGAATAAGGAGGATTAAAATGCCAAAAATAGAAGGAATGATAAATGCAAAGTCTAATAAAAATGATGAATTCTATACACAGTATGAAGATATTCAAAAAGAAGTAAATGCATATTTGGAATATAATCCTGATGTATTTAAAGGTAAAACAATATTACTTCCATGTGATGATCCAGAATGGAGTAATTTTACAAAATTCTTTGCTCAAAATTTTGAAAGATTTGGTTTAAAGAAATTAATAAGTACAAGTTATGCATACGAAAGCAAGAAAATATCTGAACCATACCAATTAACATTTTTTGAAACTGAATCTCCAAAATATGATGAAAATAAAACTAAATCACATGGGAAAATATTTATTTTAGATAAAGATATTAATAATTCTGGTAAAATTGATATAGAAGATTTACAATGGGATTATCTTGACGGTGATGGAGATTTTAAATCAGAAGAAGTTAAAAAGTTAAGAGATGAGGCTGATATAATAATAACTAATCCTCCATTTAGTTTATTTAGAGAGTTTTTAAAGTGGATTATGGAAGCAAAAAAACAGTTTCTTATAATTGGAAATATAAATTGTATAACATACAAAGAAGTTTTTCCTTTAATAAAAGAAAATGATATATGGTTAGGTAATGGAATGGGACGATGGATTTCAGGATTTATTGTTCCAGAAGGATATGAACTATATGGTTCAGAAGCACGAATAGATGAAAATGGAAATAGAATTGTTGCAACTAATAATTGCTTATGGCTTACAAATTTAGAACATGGAAGAAGACATCAGCCGCTTCAGTTAATGACAATGGAAGATAATATTAAATATAGTAAACATAAACAAATACGAGAAGAAAAATACCCTAAATATGATAATTATGATGCAATAGATGTTCCATACACAGATGCAATACCTAGTGATTATGAAGGAATTATGGGTGTTCCTATAACTTTTTTAGATAAATATAATCCTGAACAATTTGAAATATTGGGGCATACTTATTCTGGAGATACAAATGAAGCTGTAGAAAAAATAAGGTTAGATCCCCAAAAAAGAAACAGAGGACTTGTTAATGGAAAACAAAAATATGATAGAATATTAATAATAAAAAAATAAATATATGATGATGTTTTGAATAAATACAAAATTAAAAACAGATTTAACAATTAGAGATATTAATGAAGGGTTTGTATATAGTGAATTTTATGTATATTCAACCATACGCAAGAATACTTATTGAACATATAGAGAGGTAGTTTATTGTGAGTAATGAACATATAAGAAAAGCAAAAAAGAACAAGAATGATGAATTTTACACACAGTTTTCTGATATACAAAATGAAATGAATGCATATTTAGAATATGATAGTAGTGTGTTTAAGAACAAAACTATATTATTACCTGCTGACGATCCAGAATGGAGTAATTTTACAAAATTTTTTGCTCAAAATTTTGAAAGATTTGGTTTAAAGAAATTAATAAGTACAAGTTATGCTTATGAAAGTAAAAAATTATCTGATCCTTATCAACTTTCTTTCTTTGAAAGAGAATCTCCAAAATTTGATAAAAATAAAACTAAAGTTAATGGTAAAATTTTTATATTAGATAGAATAAACAAGTCTGAACAGATAGATATAAATGCTTTACAATGGGATTACTTAAAAGGTGATGGTGATTTTAGATCTGATGAAGTAAAAAAACTTAGAGATGAAGCTGATATAATAATCACCAATCCACCATTTAGTTTGTTTAGAGAATTTGTTTCTTGGATATTAGAATCTGAAAAAAAATTTATAATAGTTGGACATCAAAATGCAATTTCATATAAAGAAATATATCCTTTAATTAAAGATAATATAATTTGGTTAGGTAAAGGTTTTAAAGGTGGTGCAGCCCATTTTATTAATAAATATTATGATGATTATGCAATCGCAGGAGATCATAAAGAAGGAATGATAAGAGTATCTGGTGTTGTATGGTTTACGAACATAGATCATGGCAGGAGACATCAGCCATTGCAGTTAATGACCATGGAAGATAATATTAAATATAGTAAACATAAAGAAATAAGAAATAATGATTACAAAAAATATGATAATTATGATGCGATAGATGTTCCATTTTCAGATGCTATTCCTTCTGATTACAAAGGAATTATGGGAGTTCCAATAACATTCTTAAATAAATATAATCCAGAACAATTTGAAATAATAGGTTTTTTTAATAATTATAATCCCAATACAGCATCTATAGAATCTGGTCAAATATATGGAGATGCTGTAAAAATTAATACGGCTAATTCTTTATTTAGAGGACCAGTTGTAAATGGTAAGGCTATTTACATTAGAGTATTAATAAAGAAAAAAAATTAGTCAAAAGTCAATAAATAATGTTTTATTATTAATTTTATAGAGGAACAAAATGAAAACAAATTTAAAAACTGATTTAACAGTTAGAGATATAAATGAAGGGTTTGTATATAATGAATTTGAAGGCAAAGGTTTATTTGGCTGGGCTGGAAAATTAACAATTCAACCAGAATATCAAAGAAATTATATATATGCTGATGGCAAAAAAGATGTTGCTGTCGTTTATTCATTATTAAAAGGATATCCTTTAGGATTATTATATTTTGTCAAGGTTGGTGAAGACAAATATGAAATCCTTGATGGACAGCAGAGAGTAACCAGCTTTGGCAGATATATAACAGGTAAATTTGCTATAAAAGACAAAAACGGAATGGAGCAGTATTTTGATGGACTTGCAAAAGATCTTCAGGATAAAATACTTAATTCGAAATTAACTATTTATATTTGTGAAGGTGAAGAATCTGAAATAAAAGAATGGTTTAAAACGATTAATATTACAGGTGTTCCATTAAATAATCAAGAACTGTTAAATTCAATTTATTCTGGTCGTTTTGTAACACTTGCACGTGAAGAGTTTTCAAATTCTCAAAATGCAAATATTCAAAAATGGAGTGCTTATATTAAAGGTAGCGTTAATAGACAAGATTATCTTGCAACAGCTCTTAATTGGGTAAGTAAAGGTAATATAGATTCTTATATGAGTCTGCATAGAAATGATGCAAATATTAATGAATTAAAGACATATTTTAATTCTGTAATTACTTGGGCTTCTACAGTTTTTAAAGATGTTAAATCTGATATGCGAGGTCTTGAGTGGGGCAGATTATATGAAACTTATCATAATAATTCATACGATCCTAATAAGGTTTCAGAAACACTATGCAAATTATATGCAGATCCTCAAGTTCAAAATACTAAAGGAATATGCGAGTATATTTTAGGAGGATGTAAAGACACAAAACTTTTAAATATCAGGGTATTTGATGATAAAACCAAAAGCGTTGTTTATGAAAAACAAACTCAAGAAGCAGAAGAAAAACATATAAGTAATTGTCCATTATGTGCTATTGGAAATGATAACAATAAAAA
>JAFRQN010000298.1 GCA_017428585.1 Bacteroidota bacterium
AAAATAATATTTTGAAAATTATGGAAGAACAAGAATTAAAAAATTTAGAAAATAAATTATGGGCGGCAGCTGATAAAATGAGAGGTGCTGTTTCTGCTTCAGATTATAAATTTATTGTATTGGGATTAATATTCTTAAAATATATTTCTGATTCTTTTGAAGAAAAATATAAGGAACTTGTAGAAGAAGGAATTGGGCTGGAAGAAGAAAGAGACTGCTACACAGCAGAAAATATATTTTTTGTTCCTAAGAATGCAAGATGGGAATATTTAGCTGAACATTCTAAAGATGTTAATATTGGCGAAATAATAGATGATGCTTTAACTTTGATAGAAAAAGAAAATACTTCGTTAAAGAATGTACTGCCTAAAAATTATAATTCTCCTACTATGAGAAATGTTAATCTTGGAGAGTTGCTGGATCTATTTACTAATATCAAAGTTGGCAGTAAAGAAGCTAAAGAAAAAGATTTGCTTGGCAGAATATATGAATACTTTTTAGGTCAGTTTGCTAAAAATGAACTTCAGAAAGGCGGTGAATTCTATACGCCAGCCTGCTTGGTTAGAACTATGGTTGAATGTATAGAGCCGTTTAAGGGAAAAGTTTATGATCCAGCCTGCGGTTCCGGCGGTATGTTTGTTCAATCAATGAAGTTTGTTGAAGAAAATCAAGGCAATATTTATAATATCGGTATTTATGGTCAAGAAAAGAATCCTACTACTTGGAGGCTTGCTAAAATGAATTTAGCAATACGTTCTATGTATGGTGATTTGGGTAAATATGCAGCTGATACTTTTACGGAAGATCTGCATAAAGATTTGAAAGCTGACTTTATATTAGCTAATCCTCCTTTTAATTTGGAATGGGAAAGAGAAAAAGTTGAAAATGATTATAGATGGAAATATGGGCTGGCTCCTAAGAATAATGCTAATTATGCTTGGCTCCAGCACATGATTTCTAAATTATCCCAAAATGGAAAAATGGCTTGTATTCTTGCTAATGGTTCTCTATCAGCAGGCGGACAAGAAGGTGAGATAAGACAAAAACTAATAGAAAATGATTTGGTTGATTGTATTATTGCTATGCCGACCAATCTATTCTATACTGTAACTGTACCATGTTCTATATGGATTATTAATAGAAATAAAAACCAGAAAAGCAGAACGCTATTTATCAATGCCAATAATCTTGGAACAATGGTTACAAGAAAATTAAGAGAACTTTCAAAAGATGACATCTTAAAAATAGCAGATACATATCATAAATATCAAAAGAACGATAATTATGAAAATATTAAAGGTTATTGTTATTCAGCAGTATTGGATGAAATTAAATCAAATGATTATGTTCTAACACCAGGCAGGTATGTAGGTGTTGAAGATAATGGTGCTGATGATATTCCTTTTGAAGAAAAAATGAAATCTCTTACATCTGAACTATCTAAACAATTTGAAGAATCTCATAGATTAGAAGATGAAATAAAAAAGAACTTAAAAGCAATTGGATATGATATATAATCAGTAAGTTGTAAATTGAGATATATTAGGAAAATTTGTAATGGAATATAAATTAAAGGATATTATTCAATTTAAACCAGGTTATCCTTTTAAAAAAGAGGATATGACTGAAGTTGGGATTGACTTAATAAAAATAGGTAATTTAAAAAACAATAGAGTAATTATCCCAAGTGATGTAAAAATAAAAGAGAATATAAAATTTAAGGATTATGTTATAAAAAAAAATGATATTTTAATGGCTTTAACTGGAGATCCTGTTTTTAAGGGTAATATACAAACATGGGTTGGAAGGACAAGTATTTATGTAGAAGACAAAATATCTTATTTAAATCAAAGAATATGTAAACTTATACCAAACGAAAAAATATTAATAAATGACTACTTATATTATTGGTTAATCAGATTTGATAAAACATACGAAATTGCAGGATTATTTCGTGGAAGTGCTAATCAAGCTAATATTTCTCATAAAGAAGTTGGTGAAATGCTAATTGATGTTCCATCATTAACAATACAAAGAAAAGTATCTAAAGTATTATCTAATATAGATAACAAAATTGACTTAAACAACAAGATAAATAAGAATTTGCAAGCAATGGCATCGAACGTAATTAATAGCTATTTTGATAAATGCGATGATAGGGAGAAATACAATGGAATAATTAAGTTTATAAAAGGTAAAAAGCCAAAAGATGTTATAGATTATTATGAGGTTGGCTATGAAAAATATTTAACAATAGCTTGTTTAAATGGAGAAGAAAATAAATATGCTAACATAGATAATATGTTTATGACAGATCATGATATATTGATGGTAATGGATGGAGCAAGTTCGGGTGATACTTATTTTAGCACTTATGGTATAGTTGGGTCTACATTATCTAAAATAGTA
>JAFRQN010000299.1 GCA_017428585.1 Bacteroidota bacterium
AAATCTATAACTAAAGTATTTTTTCCAAATAAATTATTATTTTTTATTTCTATTTTTTTTTCTTCCTTTCCATTAATACTATATATTTTAACAATAATATTAGAAGGAATATCTATAGAGTATTCAATGTAAAGCTGATCATTTATATTTGTTGGGTTTGGATATATATTGGTTATTTTAGCTAATTTCGCATAGCTGCCTGGTATATATTTTTGTATGATTATATTAATAGTAGTATCTTTTATTTTAGAATTATCTATTATATTATGAAATAGTAATTTAGTTATTGTATCATTTCCTGCCAATCCTGTTCCATAAATTGTTAAAGCAATAGGTGTATCTATTGGTGTTTCAAATACGTGTTGTATTTCGATATCATAATATGTTCGTGATAAATTCAGTGAGATGTTATTAAATTTAACAGAATCTATGTAGAATACAGTTGGATTAGAGTTATTTATAGTAATATTTAATGAATTATTAATAGGTTCTGTAGTAATATTATCAATATTAAATTGAATGTTTTGACCAATAGGACATATTATCTGTGAATAACAATAAGTACTGATAAAGGTTATAATTAAATTAATAAGAAAGAATTTTAAAAATAAAAAAATATATAATTTTTTCATAATAAATACAGAGAAATATTTAAGCCTTATAAAAAATAAGTTCTAAATTATTACCATCAAATTTAGCATAACTTGGATTTTCTAGCCATTCGCCTAAATTAACATATTGTCCATTTCCTATTGTAATTTGTTCTGCTTTATGTCTATGACCCATTATAACATAATCATAACCTTCTGCAATTTTAGATTTAGCGAAGTCTAACATTCCATCTTGTTGACCATAGTCTTTTATTGATGTTGCCTTACGGCTTTTACGAGATGTGTGTAATGCAAGTGATATTCCACAATCTGGATGTAATTTAGAATAAAGTTTATTACATATTCTGTTCCTTAATATTTTTTTTAATACCATATAAGCATGATCGTTATATGATTTTCCATCTCCATGTGATAAGTAAAATTTCTTGCCGTTTATTGTATATGTAGTGTCTGTACGAATAATATCTATATTAAATTCATTCTTAAAGAATTTTGTATGTCCAAAATCATGGTTTCCCATTATATATTCTACCTTGATTCCTCTTTCAATTAGTTCTGATATTTTACTAAGAGTTCTATAAAAATACATTGGTATTACAGTTTTATATTCAAACCAATAATCAAAAATATCTCCTAATAAAAATAACTGAGTACAATCCTTTTCTATTGAATTTAAGAAATCAATAAATATATTTTCTCTAAGTCGATCTTTTTCTCTTTCGAAGAATCCAAGATGTATATCGGATACAAAATATATCATTGTTTTTTTAGAATATTAATAGATTATTTTAATATGTCTTTTATTGCATTTAAAATCATATCAGGTGTTAAAGAATCAAGACAGAAATATTCCTCATTTTTGCATTTTGGTGAAAAATAACATTTGCATTTATTTTTAGGTTCTATAATCTTGCCTCGTCCATATAATTCAAATTCTTTTGGATTAAATATATTATTCATTAAAATAACTTGTTTTTTTAATCCTATTGCTAAATGCAGTGCCATTGTAACAGCAGTTACTATTACATCGCATTCATTCATTAAAGAAGTAAATTTTGAAAGAGAAAAATAACCTTTATATTCTGCTCTTGTTATTTGAGATAGTTTTTGATTTCGTTCATCTTCTTGTGGACCACCTAATAAAAGAGGAGTATAATTTTCTTTTTGTAATAATTTTATAAGTTCAACCCAATAGTCAAAATTCCATAATCTTGATACCCAACGATTTCCACATCCAGTATTTAATCCTATTATTTTTTTTGATTTATTTAAGTGCCAATCGATGTTGTTATCTATTGTGTTTAATATATATTCTTCACCTGAAAATTTATAATTACAAATTTCAAAAATCTCTTCTACATAAGATTTTGTATTGTTTTTATTTATATCATCAAATAATCCTGTTAAGAACTTATGCTCTGCTAATTCATTACATGGTGCAGGATTTCCATCTTTTAAGTAAAAACCATATTTTTCATCTGCATTAATTTTATTCATTAAAGCAGAAGCATGAGCATCTTTATCTAAATTTATTGCTTTATTAAAATGTGTATTTTCAAGTACTAAGGTATTTTCAAGTGTAAAGTTAAATTTTTTATCTACTATATCTGGTAAAATTTCTGGAGTATAGGTAATCCAATAAATCATAGAGTTAGGATGTTCTTGTTTTAGTTTATGTAATAAAGGTGTTGTACGTATAACATCTCCAACCGCAGCTAATTTGATTATTAGTATTTTATAATCTATTGGTTGATATTTATCACAATCGTAACATTTATTGCCTTGTTCTTTATGAATTTTACAAGGAATATGTCCCAAAAAGTATTTACAGTTTGTATTTATCTTGTTTGTATTCATATATATTAGAATTTATATTGTAGTCCTATGTTAAAATTATAAAATGGTTGAAAACTTTCTTTTGTATCGAAAACATTTTTTGAATTTAATAATTCTCCTGTAGAATCATCTCGAAGAAGTAAATTGTATATTCCAATTGCAAAATTTATATTTACATAAAAGTTATTTTTTATTTTTCCTTCTACACCAGTTCTGATTCTACTTCCTATTCTAAAAGTTGGATCTTTTTTTGTTTCAATTATCTTATTAGCTTCAGAATCAGCTTTATATTTTGTTCCACCAGAAAAAGAGTTATTTAACATAAAGTTAAACATTATTTCTGGACCAATATATAATTTTGCTTCTTGCCAATCCATATCCCAAAATGCATAATGCCATCCTGTAAAAATATCCAACAATTTTACATTATGTTTTGCTATTAATGAAGAAAAAGCACTCTTATCTATTTTTTCTTTAGATGTAAGAGACATATATTCTATACCACCAATAAAACGATGAAGCTCTTTTTTATCTAAATATAATAATGCGGATAGTTCTATTCCTGGTTGAATATATTGTAGCCCACCACCAGAATAAGTTTGTGTATTATCGCCAATACCTATTATTTGATATTTGGTAGACATATTATCAGAAAGTAATTTGATAGTGGCAAATTTAGCACCTATTGCCATATTTTTTACAAATGACTCTGCATGACAATAGTTTAAAGAGTATAATAAAAATAAAGATAAAAAAAACAATATATGTCGCATAGAACAAAAAAGAAAAAATATATATGTATGAATCTATACAAATATACAAAAATCTATTTAATTTTTAGGTAGTTTATTATAATATATACTTAAAAAACAGGAGAATTATTACTTATTAATTACTATTAGTTGAATTTTCAAATTTATTTCGTAATGCTTTTAATTGTTTTGATGATAAAATATCTAATAATTCTGTATCATCAGCGTTTTTTATATTGTTTATAGTTTTATATTTTTTTAATAGTTTAATTTTAGTAATATTTCCTATGCCTTGTATATTATCTAATGATGATGTAGTTAAATGTTTTTCTCTTAACTGTCTATGAAATGTGATTGCAAATCTATGAGCCTCATCTCTTAATTGTTGAATAAGTTTTAAGCTGCTTGATGTCTTAGGTAATATAATAGAATCGCTTTGATTCGGAATAAATATTTCTTCTAATCGTTTTGCAAGTCCAATAATAGCTATTTCTTTGTCTAATTCTAATTCTTTTAATATTCTAAAAGCCGAAGATAATTGTCCTTTCCCGCCATCAATTATTACTAAATCAGGTAATTGCTGGCCTTCATCTTTTGCACGTTTAAAACGTCTATAAATTGTTTCCCGCATAGTTGCAAAATCATCATTATAATCAATTTCCTTTGCTTTGTATTTTCTATATTCACTTTTTTTCGGCTTTGCATCTATAAATACTACCATAGATGATACTATATCTGTACCTTGAATATGAGAATTATCATAACATTCTATACGTCGTGGTAATTTTTTTAAATTGAGATCTTTTTGTAATGTTGAAATTACATAAGGTATTCGTTGATCTCTTTTTTCTACTGCCAATAAATATTCATCTAAAATATACGAAGCATTTGTGTTAGCTAATTTTATCAATTTATGTTTATCGCCTATTTGAGGTATAACAATTGAAATATTTTTGTTAGTTTTTGTTTTTAACCAAGAGATAATATATTCTTCTTGTTCTATAGGAGCAGGTATTAATAGTTCTTTTGGAACCATATCGGATTCATAATATAATTTTTCTATTGTTCTTTCTAATATTTCACTAGTGTTGGAGGAATTTGTATTAGATATTATAAAATGATGTTTACTTATTAATTTCCCTTCTCTTATATTAAATACTAAGCTGCAAGCTGTATTATCTTTTATAGCTATACCAAACACATCTCTATCTACTAAATCAGTTGAAACAATTTTTTGTTTAGATGAAAAATCATGTAATAATTCTATTTTCCTTTTTATATTTCCTGCTTTTTCAAATTCAAGTTTTTCTGAATAAGACAACATTTGTTCTTCTAAGTCTTTTAGTAGATTCTTTGTTTTTCCAAGTAAAACTTGAATAACCATTTTTACATTTTCATTATATTCTTCTTTTGTAATAGCATTAATACAAGGAGCCTTGCATTTATTTATATAATATTCTAAACATGGTCGTTTCGTATTTTTTATTGTATTTATATATGTTAGTTTTTGATTACAAGTACGAATTTGAAATATAGTAAGAAGTGTATTTAATAAATATTTTATACTTTTAAGATCTGTATAAGGTCCTAAATATGTTGATCCATCCCTTATTAACTTTCGTGTGAAGAATATTTGAGGATAGTCTTCTTTTGTAATTCTAATGAATGGATAGGTTTTATCATCTTTTAATAAGATATTGTAGTGTGGTTTATATTTTTTTATTAAATTATTTTCTAATATGAAAGCTTCTGTTTCTGAATCTACAAGAATAATTTCAATATCATTAATTTTTGATATTAAAGCTGTTGTTTTAGCGTCTCTTATACGTCCTGTTTGAAAATAAGAACGTACTCTATTACGTAAATTTTTTGCTTTACCAACATAAATA
>JAFRQN010000300.1 GCA_017428585.1 Bacteroidota bacterium
AATTTCTAAATAGTATTTATATAAATTAATAAAAAAAGCCATCTTAAAGATGGCTTTTTTTTATATTAAAAGAAATAAATAAGAAATACAAATCTATATATTAAATAAAAAGAATGCAGTATTATTGCGGAAAATAATCCTGCTGTAATATCATCTAATAAAACATATAAAGCGCCTTCCTTATTATTAAGTTTTCCTATTATTCCTGGTTTTATTATATCAAAAAAACGGAATAACACTAAACCAAGTATTATACTTATCCATGTTATTGGAATAATAGGCGATAGATATATCAGCCACATTCCTAATATTTCATCTATTACTATAATTGAAGCATCTGATCCATGTTTATGTTCTATTTTCTTTATAGAAGGAATAGAAATAAAAAAAAACAAAATAATTAAAGAAAAAATAGTTATAAATTTTAAGCTGAAAGGAATAAATAACAATGGTATTATAGCTATTATTGATGCAAATGTACCTGGTATTTTAGGGAAAAAACCTGCACCAAAAAAAGTTGCAATAGTATAATCTAAAAGGGAAACATTTTTGTTTGTCATATTTATATTTTATTAAATATATTTGTTGTAATATAAGTATTAAAAAAGTCTGATACAAAGCATCAGACTTTTTTAATAAAAATAATATTGTAAATATTATTTAGTTCTTGCTATACGGAATCCCAATGAATATTTACGTTGAGTTTGAGTATATGATGCCTTGGACGTTGTTTTACATAAATCATCTGATGATTCAAAACAACCACCACGTACTACACGAGCACTTCCTGTAGTAGGTCCTTTTGGATCTATTGAATTATTTGGTAATCCATAATAATCCCAATCATAAATATCCCAAACCCATTCTTCAACATTACCCAACATATCATATAATCCCCATGGATTTGGATCTTTCTGACCTACGCGTAATGGAGTTTGTGTACTTCCAGAATTAGATGATGTCCATGCATATTGTTTTAAAATACCATCGACAAATCCCCATGGTGAATTAGTACCTGCTTTAGCAGCATATTCCCATTCAGCATCTGTTAATAATCTATATCCATTAGCTTCATAATTCCATATTACATTATCACCCTCTATTATATAACAAGTGTCCAAGCCTGCTTCAATAGATAATAAATTACAGAATTGACATGCATTTATAAATGTAATATTATTTGCTGGTGATTCATCAGTATTAGGTGGTACAAAAGCATTTGTAGTAATACACCATTTATATTGTCTTTGTGTAATTTCTGTTGCAGATACATAATAATCTTTTGTAAGAGTTACACTATGTTCTGGTTTTTCTGATAATTCCTCTGATTCATTGTTTCCCATTGTAAAACTGCCAGCTTTTATTAATACCATTTTAAGACGATCATTTACTTTCAATGTATATGCGAATTCATTGCTTTTTACACCTTCTGAAGTAACTATATATAAGTTGCCTGTTTTTAAGCCTTTTGCAGGAGCAGTAATTCTTATACTTTCATTTTGCCATTTCAAAATATTGGATTTATCTAATTTTATATCGCCTAAATATACTTCTCCCATACTAGTTCCAAAATTATTTCCTTTAATTTGAACGCCAGAATTTACAGCAATTTCTGTTGTAGATAAGCTTGTTATTGTTGGAGCACCTGTTTGACTTGGTTTCTTTATTTTAATATCATATTTGTTACTTTCTGTACCATTAGAAACAACTTGAATTTTTCCTGTAACAGCACCTTCTGGTACTAAAAGTTTAATCATAGTTGATGCCCAACTTATTACTTCTGTAATTTTAATATCATTAATTAATACATAGCTATCACCAAGTTGAGCTTCTCCAAAATCTTCACCTAAAATTGTAACTTGACCACCTATTTCAACTGCATCTGTAGGAGCAATTGCTAATATTTTTGGTTGTGTTTTTGTTATTAAAACCTCAAAAGGAACTTTATTAGAAGTTGAAGATGTTGTTGTAACAAAAACATCACATACGCCAAAAGCAGTTGATTGAGGAACAATACATTTGATTAAAGTATCACACCATAAAACATAATTATAATTAGGTACAATAAACTCACCAAAATTTACTGTATTAAGTTCTCTAGTTTCGCCAAATAATGTTCCTTTTAATGTAATAGTATCTCCTCTATATCCAGAAGTAGGTGTAATTTCGATAATAGATAGTTCTGGATCTTTTGGTACTTCTTCAATTACTATAGATTTGGTATTACTTTTAACATTTTTTACTTCTACGCAAATGTTATAAGTTCCTGGTTTTGCTTCAAAACGAGCTGTAATTAATGTATCGTTATAAGATAAAACTTCAGCTTTGTCTGTTTCTGTATAATATACAGTTGGTTTTTCTATTCCAAAATTTTTACCATTAATACTAAATATTGCTTTTGAATAAATAGCAGTTGGAGAAATAGAAGTTATTGAAGGAGTTGTATCATTATCAGGATTGTTTACAGGATTATCATCGCCGCAGGAGGCAGTAATCAATAAAACAATCAATAACATTAAATAATTTCTTAGTTTTGTCATAATATACTTCCTTTGTTGTTTATATAAATATATATTTACAATTTGACATTTATTTCAAAAATACAAAAAAGTATTATAAGAAAAAAGTTTTTAGATAATAAAATAATAAAATAATTAATTTATTTTTTCGTTAAATATTAAAATGGTTACTAATTTAAGATATTAAAATATAAAATTATTATAATGATGCAGTAATTATTTATGTCTATCTTGTTTATTTATAATATAATTACAGTTAATGTGTATTTTGTGTTTAAAATTTATTTGTTAGAAAAATTAATTTTGTGTATATTGCATCAGTTTTTATATTAAAATGGGATTATTTTGAACTTTCGTTGGATTTTTAAACCGAATTATTATGAGAGCAGCCTACAAGAAATAGCAGAATCATTAAATATACCAATTAGCCTCGCAAGAGTATTATCAGTGCGTGGATTACATCAAATAGAGGATGCAAATAAATTTTTTAATCCATCTCTTGATAATTTGTACGATCCTTTTATATTAAAGGATATGAAAAAAGCAGTAGAGCGAATATTAAGAGGGATTAGAGATCACGAGCAGTTTTGGATACATGGTGATTATGATGTAGACGGAACGGGCAGTGCATCGATGTTAATACTTTTCTTAAGGGAGTTAGGTGCTAAGGTAGATTATTTTATACCAGATAGGTTTAGTGATGGATATGGAATTTCTACCAAGTCAATAACTGAAGCTGTAAAGAAAAATACAAATATATTTATTACTGTTGATGTAGGAATTACCTCTTATGAAATGTTAAATAAAGCTGCTGAAAATAATATTGATACTATTATTTGTGATCATCATGAACCAGGTGATCAAATACCTGTAGCTTATGCTATTTTAGATCCTTTTGTAGAAGGATGCGAGTATCCATTTAAACCTTTGGCAGCGTGTGGGGTTGTATTTAAGTTATTACAAGCTATTGCAACCACTATAGGAAAACCTGATATTGTCTATAAATATCTTGATTTTGTTGCTATTGCAACAGCAGCGGATATGGCACCATTATTAGATGAAAATAGAATAATGGTATATCATGGTTTGAAATTAATTAATGAAGCTCCAAGACCAGGATTAAAAGGTCTTATTTATTGTACTGGTCTAAAGCAAGGAACTTTAACAACAGCCAACATTGTATATGCTATGGCACCTCTTATTAATGCTGCTGGAAGATTGGGACAAGCAAGCCGATCAGTTGAAATGATGATTCAACAAGATGAGATTACTGCTTTTAGAATAGCACAGCAGTTGGAAGATGAAAATAGGCGTCGTAGAGTATATGATCAGGTTCTTTTTGAAGAAGCATTGCCGATTGCATACAAACAAATTGAAGAAGGTCATAGAGCGTTAGTAATATATGGTGAAAATTGGCATACTGGAGTAATAGGTATAGTTGCATCACGATTGGTTGATAGATTTCATATACCAACTGTCTTATTAACAAAAGTAGAAAATAAAGCTAAAGGTTCCGCTCGCAGTATAAATAATTTTGATATTCATACTGCCTTAAAAAATTGTGAAGATTTACTTATTGAATTTGGTGGACATAAACATGCGGCAGGTCTATCTTTAGAAATTGATAATTTAGAGGCCTTTCATAAAAAATTTGATGATATAGCTCAGTCAGTTATAACTAAAGAAATGATGATTCCTGAGTTGTCAATAGATACAGAGTTAAAGTTTAATGAGCTTTCACCTAGATTTTTTAAGTTAATAAATAAATTTGCTCCTTTCGGTTTTTGTAACAATAAACCATTGTTCTATACAAAGGGTGTACGTACTTTAAATGGAGCAAGAAGTGTGAATGTGCATAATATAAGATTCAGAGCTATACAGAATAATTTTGTGATTGATGCTATTGGTATAAATCTAGTAAATAAGATTCATATTTGTAATTCAGGGAATCCTTTCTCTATTCTTTATACCTTAGAAACTCATGGAATAAATGGTCAAAAAGCTCCGCAGCTTGCTATTAAAGATATAAAAGCTGATAATGAAGAATTTTGATTTTATTTTCAATAATATAAAATAAAAAAGAAATCCCTTTTTGCAAGGGATTTCTTTTTTATTATTTATTTATTATATCAAATTTGAATATATAATAATTTATTTCTGTAGTAACATATCTAATATTATATCATCCATATTCATCATTCCTTTTTTACCAATATCAGTTAAATTTTCAATAGTTGTTTCTACACAATTATTGACAATTCCACCTTGGTTGTTATGACAATGATGATTTATAGCTAACGTTGCTGCTGTAAAAGCATTAAAAACTCCAGAAGCTGCTTTAACAGCACAACCATTTTTAGCTCCATCGCAAATCATTCCTATAATATTTGCTGCGCAATTTTTAATGGCATTGCAAATATGTTCATATTTCCCATTCATTAAATATGTAATACCACAAGCAGCACCTATAGATGCGGTTGTAATTCCACAAAATGGTGACAGAACACCAAGTTTTTGCTTTATATATATTGCAACAGCATGACTTAATGCTAATGCTCTAATAAATAAGTAATCGCTGCTTTCCAATTCATAAATATTTTTATTGTAATATTTTTCATAAAAGGCAACAACAGGTAAAGTAACTGTTATTCCTTGATCGCCGCTTCCTGAATTGCTATATATTGTTATATTCGCACCACCCATTCTTGCATCTATTGCAGCAGTAGTAAGAAGTAAAGCATAGGATAATATGCTGTCTTTATATATATTTTCTTTTATATTATTTTTTATTGTTTGTCCGACACATAATCCATATTCCTTAGCAATACCAATTTCTGCTGCTTTTTTATTTACTACAGCTGACTCTACTAAAAATTTTATATTATCTATATCACATATTGTTATGAAATCATATATTTTTTTTAATGTCAAGTCATCACAGATATCTTTATTTATATTATTATTGCTATAGTTTACACAATTATTGCGGTGATTATTGTCGCTTGAATATATTATTGTATTATTTTTTTCTAAAAGAATAAAATTTGTATGTGTATGAGCAATAACTGCTTTAGCGTGAGAACTGCCATGTATGCAAATTGCTTCAATATACAATTTTTCATCAGTATCGGCAATAGAAAAAGTTATTGGAGTATTTTTTATATAATTATTTGCCTGTTCTACCATTTTATCAGAAACATTTTTTAATAATTCTAATGTATCTTCTGATTTGCCAAACAAAATACCCAAACCAACAGCAATAGTCAATCCTGTTTGATCAGTGCCTGGTATACCAACATTCATTCCATTTTTTAATACATTTTTGCTTAGTTTTATTTCTATTTTTTCAGGCAATATATCCAGCAATTCTTTTGCTTTAGTGGCAGCAAGAGCAACTGCTATAGGTTCAGTACAACCAACAGCTGGGATAACTTTTTCTTTTAATAATTGAATAATATAATCTTCCATCATATTACTAAATATATAAATTAAAGAGATTCCATTATTCCTAAAAATAGACGCAATCCATCATCTCCTCCAACGGTTTTGTCAACATAGCGTTCTGGATGCGGCATCATACCTAATACATTGCCTCTTGCATTTATTATACCAGCTATATTGTTGATAGAACCATTAGGATTTGATTCTTCTGTTTGTCTGCCTTGTGAATCTGAATATCGGAAAACAACGCGTCCTTCACTTTCTAATTCATTTATAATTTCCTCATCTGCATAGTAATTTCCATCACCATGTGCAATAGGAAGTCTAATTATTTCATTTTTTGAATATTTATTAGTAAATGAAGTTTGATTATTTTCAACAACTAAATGAACATCTTTGCAAATAAAAGAAAGAGTTTTGTTTTTTAATAAAATACCAGGTAAAAGCTGTGATTCAGTGAGAATCTGAAAACCATTACAAATACCTATAATGTATCCGCCTTTCTGTGCAAATTTTATGACGTCAGTCATAATAGGAGAAAAACGTGCAATAGCACCAGAACGCAGGTAGTCTCCATAAGAGAAGCCGCCTGGTATAATAACTAAATCTGTTCCTATTGGTAAATTTTTGTCTTCATGCCACACATTTTTTACTTTCCAACCAGAATACTCTGTTGCAAACATTGCGTCATGATCACAATTAGAACCAGGAAAAGTGATTACTGAACAATTCATTATACTACTCTACTTTTGTCAATGTGATAAAATAATCTTCTATTATTGTATTAGCTAGTAATTTTTTAGACGCATTATCTACTAATTTTTTTGCAGATGTTTCATCTTCTGCCTCTACTTGTAAATTAATAACTTTTCCTACTTTTACATTTGTTAACTGTGGAAAATCTAAACTACGCAATGACGATTCTATTGTTTTTCCCTGTGCATCAAGTATTCCATTACGTAAGACTATTCTAATTTCAGCTGAATATTTATTCATATTTTAATTATATAAAGTTAAAAAATAATATTACAAATGTATTTTTCTATGTTATAGTTCATATAACGCATAAATAACTAACACAAAGATACAAAATCCTATATAAAATTAAAAATTAATTTTATATAGGATAATTTTAAATTTTTATTTTTGTTTTGAAAGACAGGATTTAAGTGATTCAACAAATAAATCTATTTCTTCCAAATCTATAATAAGAGGAGGTACTATTCTTAAAACATTTCCAGATGTTGCATTTGTTATTACATTACAATTCTTCAACATATCTTGTACTAAATTGGATGCTTCAAAATTTAGCAGTAATCCTAACATAAATCCACGACCACGTACTTCCAGAATTTGATCAGGGAATAATTTTTGTAATTCATTTAATCTCTCTTTAAAATATATTCCATTTTTATGGACTTTTTCCATTAATCCATTTTCTAATTCTTCTAATACAACTAATCCAGTAGCACAAGCTAATGCATTACCACCGTAAGTAGTTCCGTGTGTACCCTTAGACCATATAGGTGATAAATATTCCTTTGCTAAAATAGCTCCTAATGGAAGTCCGCCTCCTACACCTTTTGCCATTGTTACAATATCTGGTGTTACATCTTGATGTTGGAAACCAAAGAATTTTCCTGTACGTCCTGCACCTGCTTGAACCTCATCAGCAATAATTAAAAAATTATATTGTTCTTTTAACTTGTTTAATGTTTCTATAAATTCAGAACTTACTTCATTTATACCACCTTCGCCCTGTATAAATTCCAATATAACACCTGCTGTTTTTTCGCTAATAGTTTTTTCTAATTCTTTGCTGTCATTAAAAGGTATTATAGTCATGTTATCAAGCCAAGGTCCCATGTTTTCCTTGTATTTTGGCTTATCCATTAATGATAATACGCCATAAGTACGTCCATGAAAACCTCCACTAAAAGCTATAATTTCTGTTTTATTATGTTCAAATCCCCATTTACGACATAATTTAATAGCTCCTTCATTTGCTTCTGTTCCAGAATTTGCTAAAAATACTCTGTCATAACCAGATATTTCTTTTAATTTTACTGCAAAATTTAATTGTGCATCTTGATAGAAATAATTGGATACGTGTAAATATCGATGTGATTGTTTTTCTATTGCATCTAATATACGTGGATGGGAATATCCTAATGCATTAACAGCTATACCAGCTAAGAAATCATGGTAACAACTGCCGTCTTTATCCCAGATTAAATTACCTTCTGCTTTGTCTATCAAGATAGGAAGTCTATTATATGTTTGGAAAAAAGTAACTTTATCTTTTTCCATTTGTAAACGAGTTGATATTTGCATAATATTTAGTAAATTATTTAAATTTAGTTATTTGACAAATTATATTTATACAAATCTACATTTTTTATTCTTATTTATCAAATTTAATTTATTTTATTATGATTACATTATTTTCTTTGTATTATAATTTTTTTTTTTGTATTTTTGTAATTTAAAATGATAGTAGTATCACTTTGACAAAAATTAATTAAATAAAAATAGATATTTATTTTTCTAATATATAGGATATTTTTATGATAAAGCGTATTAATTTATTATTGTTATTAACGGTTATGTTATTAACAAATGTTTATGCTGGAAATTATAAGACTGAAAGTAATTTAATATCTAAAGACTTAAAAGCAAAATTAGAAAGTAAATTACTTGAAGCTCAATTAGGAACGGAATATTTTGTTATTGTGCCTCCTAACGATCCAACAGCAGGAACTTATATGTGTGAAGTATATGTAGGTGCACGCGAACCGTGTACTGTTTATATTGATCAACCGAATGGTGTTGGTTTGATAGATGCTGTACAAATAACAAAACCTTACTCTATTATAAAAAAAGGGTTGCCTCGTAATTGGGAAATTCGTGGTAAAGATGAAGAACCAGAAGACTTAGCGTTAAAAATATGGTCTGATAAACCTATAATGGTTTATTTAGGCAGTCATGCAAGTGCTACGGCAGAAGGTTATATGGCATTGCCTGTAAATGCTTTAGGTACACGATATGTACATTGTTCATGGAAAAGCAATCAAGAAAGTGCTTCAAACGATCGTTTCCATACAGGTTTCATAGTAGGAGCTACTCAAAGTGGTACAAAAGTGCAGGTTAAATTGAGAGGTAAAAATTTAAGTGCTGCATCAGGATGTGTTACAGATGGTAATGCTCACAAAATAGGAAGTACATTTACTTTACCAGTTATGGATGAATGGCAGGCAATTAATGTTTGGGATGAATTAATGGAGGTTTCAAATACTCGAGGGAAATGTGACTTTTCTGGTTCCACAATTACATCAAATAAACCTATTGCAATGTTTTCTATTCATGAAAGAACAGATATTCCATTAACAACAGGTAACCGTGATAATTTAGTTGAACAATTGCTGCCTGTAAATATGTGGGGTAAAAAACATATTTCATTACAATTAAGATGTACAGGTGCTACGCCTAAGCCTGTAGGTAATGAAGTATTAGATCCAGATTTAAAAGTAGGTGATTATTTTAGGGTTGTAGCTGCAGAAGCATCTACGAATTTGAATGTTAAATGGTGGCATACGAAAACAGGTGAATTAATAAAAGAATTAAAGAATCAAAAATTAGATGCAGAAGGCTCTTTCTGGGAGTGGAATGAAAATATTTCTCAACCACGACAAGCTGGTATATTAAGTGTTCAAGGTGTAGCTTTATTTGAATCAGACAAGCCTGTTCAAGTAATGCAATATTGTTTTTCAACAGGTTATGGTCAAGAGGGCGGAAACTTTGATCCTTTAATGGTTATTGTACCACCAATAGAACAATATGGATATGAAACTATAATGCAGACATCATCATATACTGCTATGAATGAACATTATATAAATATTATAGCAGAAGGTGATGCAAGCGATCCTATTAAGAATGAAGAGACATTGGGCAAGGTAACAATATCTACAATGGGTGGCAACTATGCTAAATTAGTAGAAAAAGATGAATCTATTCTAAAAAATAATGTTCCTGGTACAAATTATTACTTTTCTGGTCTAACCGTTTCAGGTGCTACTACTTATGCAATTAAAAGTAAAACAAAAGTAGCAGCAACTGTATTTGGATTTGGAAATGTTATTTCTTATGGCTGGCCTGCATCAATGGCATTGGTAGAAACATCTGAAAAAGATACATTGTTCCCTCAAATACATCAAGTTTCAGGTTGTGTGCCTACTATAGATAATATACCTGTAGGTGGAGCTGAAGACAGAGGAAAACAAAAAGGCAAATATCATTTCTTTACATATTTTGCAGATACAACAAATTATCCTGCACCTGATCAATTTGCAGATCCTCAGGTTGATTTAGGAATATCATACGCACCAAGATTAGTAATTCCTGATGATATAAAAGATGAAGAAAGAGAATTATTAGATAATTTATCAGTTAGCTAGTATTATTATTTTATACCTTCTAAGGCACCATCAACAACCTTGGATTCAAGAGAAACTATAAAATATGGTGCTGTAGAATTTAATGTAGAAGATATATATAAAGATGCTCTTGGATTTGCAAGTTATACTGATAGAGCAGGAAATGAAACAGTTGATACTTTGATTTATATAGCAGATAAAGTGGAATGGCGTATAGATGGTCAAGAAGTAGACATGGTTGATTTTGGTTCTAAAACAGTAGGAGGTGTTTATACAGCTATAGTAAAATTAAAGAATGTATCTGAAAAAGAAATTCATATAAAAGAATTGTTTTTGTCAGGAAGAGAACCAATGTATACTCTTACTAAAGGTACAACAGGGTTGCCTGTAACATTGGGTCCAGGTGAAGAACATGAAATAGAAGTTACTTATCAACCAACATCAGGCGGTACTGCATTTGATGTAATAACATTATATACAGATTGTTTGCAATTTACATTGAACGTAGTAGGTGGTAGTGGTATAGCAAGAATAGAAGTAAGTGATATAGATTTTGGACGTATTTTAGTTGGTACTAAAACAAAAGTAAATCAAGGTGGTACTACTGTAACATTATCAATAACAAATAATGGTACAGAAGATTTACGTATTACAGGTTATCATTTTGATCCACCACAAGATCCAGATAATGGTCCATTTTTCTATGAAGTACAAGCAGGAGCTGAACCAACACCAGAAAATCCATGGATTATTGCAAAGAATGGTGGTACTAAAACTGGTATAAGACAAATTATGTTCTTGCCTTCAGCAAAAATACCATACGAAACAAGACTTTATTTTGAAAGCAATGCAGCAAGTACAGATTTAGATCCAAATAGAAAAGAGTATGCAATTATAAAGGGCGAAGGTATTCAACCAGGTCCACAAATTACAAGCTATGATTGGGGCGAAAGAAGAGTAAAAACTGTAAATAAAGCAACAGTTCGTTTAACAAATTCTGGAAATACTTCATTAACAATATCAAGAATAGCAAATGATTTGGATAATTGGAATACAAATGCTGCTGGTGCATTAGTATCACCAGACGGTTCATACAAAGTATTAAATGCTGCATCTTATGAAGGTAAAGTTGTTTATCCAGAAGATGGCGATGAAGATCCTAAATATATAGATATTGATGTAGAATATGAACCACAATCAGAATATGAACCATACGGCAGTTCACCAACAATGGTAAGATTCTATGTTAATTTTGAAAAGAATTCAGGTGTAAAAGATAATACAGTTTATAGTGTATTAGAAGGAAAGGGTATTTTACCAAAGATATCTGTATCAGGTTATAAATTCCCTCTAACAGAAAAAGATTAAGTATGTGAAGAAGAAGGTACTGTTATTATTCGCAATACAAGTGAAACATCAAGATTATATATAAAATCTATAAGTTTTGCAGATGGAAATTATCAAATTTCTGACTATACATTGACACCTTCATTGAATAGTCATGATAATACATACATAGATAAAAATGATTCAATAGTTTATAAAGTTATATTTAAACCATTGAGTACTAATCCTGTTTCACGTGTAGCAAAGATATTAGTTGAAAATGATGCAAAAGAAGGTCCAGAAGAACATCCAATAATAACACGAGATACATTATTAGAAGGTACAACATTTGATATAGGATTTAGTAATAGCCATATAGATTATGGAACTGTTACAAGATGTATTGATACAATCAGTCAATTTGTTATATATAATAATAGTACAACAAATGATTTAGTTGTAGATAGTATAATAGTAGACAGACTTTCAGAATACAGTGGTGCATTTGAATTGGCAAATGTTACATTGCCTATTACTATTCGTCCAGAAAGTTCAAAGAATATTCAGGTAAGATTTGTAGCAAGTAAAACAAATGAAATAGGCGACATATCAACAGAAGCAGAAATATATACTAACATGGGTAACAGTAAGGCAGAAATAAAAGCAAGACCATTGATTATTCCAGTAAACTTATCATTGACAGAAATAAGAAATAGAATTGCTGGAGAAATAATTGCTATGCCAGTTACTATTACAATGGGTACAAACGATGCATTCTATACTTACAATCATGCAAACATTACTCATGTAGAATTTGTAGTAAATATTAATCCAAATACAGCTCGTATTTCAAGTGTAACAGGTGAAAATGGATGGAATTTCACAATAGCAGATTCTGATTATAGAACAGGAAAAATTAAAGTAGTTGGAATAGGAAATCCATTAATTGGTGATGGAAAATTATGTAATATAAATACTATAGTTTTATCATCAGATACTAAGGAAGTACCATTAGAATTAAGTGATATTTCATTCGATACAAGAGATAATTGTATAAGCAGTACAAACGAACCTGGTTTAATAACATACGAAATATGTGCTGATAATTTGAGAAGTATAGTTATAGGTGATAATGATTACGCCTTATTGCCAGTTACTCCAAATCCATTTAAAGGCAATGATTTAACAATAAATTATAGTTTAGGATTAGATGGTGATGTTATTATAAATATTTATAATGCAGCAGGAGAATTGGTAAGAGAAGTAGTTAATGCATCAGAAGTTTCAGGTCAATATAGTAAAAATGTAAACGTATCAGACTTAGGTTCAGGAACTTATATAATAACAATGAAGAGTGGACCTTATGAAACAAGACAACAATTAATTATTGTAAAATAATTAAATAACAATAATCAAAAAAAACACTTTCTATATAGAAAGTGTTTTTTTTTGATTATTAATAAATAAAATTACTAAAAATAGGATAAAAAATATTATTTTAATATATAGTAAATAATTAAGATTTTGATTTTTTATAAGATTTTTTTGTAAATTTAGTTATGAAAAGAAAGGTTTGTATAATAACGCTGGGTTGTCCTAAAAATATAACTGATTCCGAATATATTATGGCATCTTTGCCAAAAGACAAATATATTTTAACAGATTCTCCAATTGAATCAGATTTGATTTTATTGAATACGTGTGGATTTATTGCGGATTCTATAAAAGAAAGTGAATCCTATATAAAAAGTTTATCAAATTTAAAAAAGAAGTATTCTTAT
>JAFRQN010000301.1 GCA_017428585.1 Bacteroidota bacterium
GAAGAAATAGAATATGGTGAATTATTCCCATTGGTTCCATATATTTTCTTTGAAGAAAATGAAACAACATTGGCAACAGAATATTCTAATACTGATGAAGGTAATTTAGCAGGTGTTGTTAAAGAGGAAATGGAAGCAAGTCTTCCAAGTGAAGCAGTAGATCTAAATTATAGAACTATTGATATAGTTGGAAATAGATTAGAACGTAATAAAAATGCTACAATAACTTTAACAGGTACTCTTGATAGCAAATCTGAAAAAAATACTGAAGTTGCTAAAGGTCGTGCAGAAGCTGTAAAAAGATATCTTGTCAATAACTATAATATAGACAAAGATCGTATAAGTGTAGCTGCAACAAAATTCCCAGCAAAGCCATCAAATAAGAATGATAAAGATGGTATTGTAGAAAATAGAAGAGTAGAAATTACTTCTAATTCTCAAGAAATACTTGAACCAATATTCATAAAAGGTGATAGACAACGTGTAGCAACTCCTGAAGTTGTAGAATTTATTCCTAATATTGATGCTGACTCTATAACTTCTTGGACGCTTGAAATTATGCAATCAGATAGATTAATAAGAAAATTTAGTGGTGTAGATCCAGAACCTATTAGATGGCATATTTCTACTAATGAATTAGAAGCTAGTCAAATTCCAGTTGATTATGTTTATACTATATTTTATGATGATGAATCAACAAAAACTACTGGATCTATTCCTGTAGAATTTGTTTCTTTCTCTAAAAAGAAAACAATAGATCAATCAGATAGAACTATAAACAAATATTCTTTAATATTATTTGATTTCGACAAATATAATATTTCAGAAGATAATGCAAGAATTATTGATAAATATGTTATTCCTAATATAAAATATAAATCAACTATTGATATCTTTGGCTTTACTGATAGAATAGGAAATAAAGATTATAACAAAAAATTAGCAAAGAATAGAGCTGATGCAGTTAGTGATTATATTCACACAAAGAATAAAAATGTATCAATAAGAACTTTTGGTATAGATTCTGATGATGCTCCTTATGATAATAATACTGCAGTAGGACGTCAATTATCAAGAACTGTACAAATATTCCTCATTACACCAAAAGATTAATTTTTATTGTAATATATAAAAAAAGAAGAGAGTTTACTCTCTTCTTTTTTGTATATATATGTTTAATTTTGCGTAATATTAACATAATATTTAAATTTTATTATATATTTTATTGTATAAAACTATGTATGTACTAAAATTTGGTGGATCTTCTGTAGCCGATAGTAAATGTATGCTTAATGTTGTAGATATATTAAGAAAAAGAAATAATGAAAAAATTTTACTTGTATTATCAGCTTGCCAAGGAATAACAAATAAATTAGAACAAGTTTCATCTGAGGCATTAAATAACAATAAAGAAAATTCTAAAATTTTATGCGATGAAATAAGAAGTTTACATTTGAATATTATAAATTATACTTTGAAAAATTCTCGAATAAAAAGGAATGCATGTTATAAAGTAAATACGTTATGTGACGAATTGGAAAATTTACTTGTTGGGGTTTCTTTATTGAAAGAGTTAATTCCTCAAGTAATGGATAGAATATATGCTTTTGGAGAATGTCTATCTACTAATATATTTTATTATATTGCTTTAGAACATGGATTAAAGATTATTTGGAAAGATGCTCGAAATTTTATTAAAACAGATTCTAATTTCTTAAGTGCTAATATATTGGAGCAACAAACAAAGGAGCATTGCAAAGAATTATATAAAGAATTTAATAATTATGATATAATAGTAACGCAGGGTTTTATAGGCAGTGATGAATTTGGACATACAACAACTTTAGGACGTGGTGGCTCTGATTTATCAGCAGCAGTTTTTGGTAATGCAATGTCTGCAGAATGTATTGAAATATGGACAGATGTCAATGGTGTTCTTTCTGCTGACCCAAGATTAATTTCAGAAGCTAAATCAATACCTGTAATGCGATATACAACAGTGAAGGAAATGGCTTTTTGGGGAGCAAAAGTTCTTCATCCTAAAACTATATTACCTGCAATAAAAAATAATATTCCTGTAAAAATTCTTAATTCTTTTGAACCAGAAAATCAAGGTACTATAATTGAATCAGAATTGTATTCTAATAGTACAAGTGTACATTCGATTGTTGTAAAACAAAAATGTTCAATGTTGAGTATTGCAATAGATGAATCATCAAAATATATAGAAGTTTTGACAAGTGTTATAAAATATCTATCTGAAAATGATTTCCATTTACTATATTCTGTTTACTCTAATCAATCTATTAGTTTAATAGTAGATGGTGAATTAAATGATGTAATCATAGACAATAAAACTATATATAGAAGTATTGTAAATGCAATTTGCATTGTAGGTGAAAATTTTACAAATAATATTGAAGAGTTTAGTAAGATTACTAATAGCATTAACTATTGTTTGATAAATAATCATTCAAAACTTTTAGGAATGCATATTATATCTAAGCATACTATATTACTTATTATTGATTCTAGTAATATTAATATGCTGGTAAAAGATATACATCAAAAACTAATATAATATCTTTTTCTGTTATTCTTTTTCTTTCTTTTCTTCTAAAACAGGAGATTTTGTTATTTCAGGTGTAGAGAAATCTAAAATTGGAATAAATGGTTCTTCTTTAGATTTTTTTGTTTTTGTCTTTTTAGTTTTAACTTTTGTATCTGTATTGGATGAATTTGTATCTGGTTTAGATGGATTTATTTTATTATAATCAGTATTTATATCATTTATTGATACAGCATCCGTTCCATTTTCAAGAGGACGTACATTAGAAATACCTTCAGCTGTTATTCTAATATTTTTTATCATACTGCCTGGTGCACCAAGATTAGGTAATAAAGTATCATTTTTATAAAATTTTATATTACCAACATTGGAAGTACTTAGTAAAATATATTCAGCTGCACTCCATCGTCTCACTTCATTATGAGTCATTATTAAATCTTCGTATTTTTTACCATCTATATCGACTTTTATCCAAGCTGTGTCTATGCAATGTGCTTCAAAAACAATACTATCTTGCGACATACCTCCCAAAACTAATAAATTATCGTCTTCTTTTGTTATTTTGTTGGAATCAATAGAATATATTTCTATATTGTCATAATTATCATTTTTTCCATAGAAAAATATAAAGTATACAGTAAGTACTAGAAGCAAGACCATTATAGTATATGTAATAGCAATTTGTACCTTTTTATTTATTAATTTGTTGTATGCTTTTGTACTGCTATGTACATTATTTTGTGTATCAACTTCAATAACATTTAAAGGAGTATTTTCTTTAGAGATAGTTGTTAATTTATTATTATTTTGTTCTTGTTGGTTGTGTTTTACATATTCATGCTTTATATTAGAGCTATTATTAAGACTTTTATTAACTGTTAGTTTATTTGTTTTATCATTTATTATATTAATTTCAGATATAGTATCGATGTGATTATCTTCATCTATAATCTTGTGATTTTTACTATATTTTTTGTTAATTGGATTTCCTATATTATCTACAACCGTAAATCCTTCGTTTCCCTCTATAATATCATTATTAGTATCATCAATAATAATTTCAGATGTAATATTATTAGACTCTTCATCTTGTTTAATATCAGAATTTGCTTGTTTTGTTATATTATTTTTTTCAAGTTTTTCTGTTTTCAATTCTTTTAAAATAGTAGAATCTTTTAATGCAGAAGTATAAAAGTCATCTAGGGTTTTCTTAAACGAGTTGATATAAGGTGTTGGCAAATCAATTTGCTGATTTTCTTCTATAGCATTAATAAAAGGCACGCGTACTTTAGTATAGGTGCTAACGTCTTCTATACTAAGTTTTAACTTCAATCTTTTGTTTTTTAATTCATTGTTAGTTGC
>JAFRQN010000302.1 GCA_017428585.1 Bacteroidota bacterium
ATTTTATATAATTGGCGTTATTTACATGATGATTCATATCAATATCAGACTGCATAATACATCTATAATCTTGATAGTTTTCCTCACTTTCAATTTTTTGAATTTTTGGTGCAGTCTCTATAACATCTTCATCTTCAGCATAAACTAAATTTTCATCAAAATCACTAAGATTTCTTAACTTATTTGTATTAGCATCATACATTATCCAGCTTGCCGTTGCAATAAGAAGAGTGTTGCCATACTTATCCAACATTTTATAATTTCTCGGAAGCATTAAGTTTGTACGCAGCTTGTTCCAAGTAGGAATCCAAGTACGCAAAATAACATCTTCCGACCATTTAGGCATGTTATTTATTTTAACAAGCATTTTAGAAATCATCCAATATAAATTTGAATCTTTTAATTTACGCCAGCCGATATTACAAATATCAGAATGATTAGAAGAAATTTCTTGAATAAGTCCAAAAAGAGAAGAATATGTTAAAGCCATATCTTCGCCAACTAAATAAGATTTTATATTTATCTTTTGTTCAAAGATTTTAGGATATTCGTTCATAAAAATATAATAAATAATTGTTAACAGATAAACATTGACATACTATTATACTATACAAATATTACGATTATATTTTTACAAAATTACAATTTTTTTTCAAAACAGCTAACTATAATTTTAAAATACAAACAATAGTTTTTATTAAAAAAATTATACTTATTTTTGCAACAATTATAACATTATTTATAAAATAAAAAAGAACTATAAAAATGAAAATTATCGCTGTTGAGCCAATAGGAATTACGACAGAATTGGCAGAAGAAATAAGAAAAAAATATAATAATCAAGGACACGAATTTGTATATTATCCTGATCGCAATGAAGCTCCAGATGTATTAATAGAACGCATGAAAGAAGCTGATATTGCTATTCTATCTAATATAAAAATAGACAATAATATTTTATCTAAATGCAAAAACTTAAAACTGCTTGATATAGCATTTACAGGAGTGGATCATATAGATATAGAATACTGCAAACAAAACAATATCTCTGTCTGCAACGCTTCTGGATACGCTACCACGGCAGTTAGCGAATTGGCAATTGGATTAATGTTAGATGTATATAGAAAAATATCGTTCTTAAATCAAAAAACAAGAGAACTGCAAGGTCGAGGCAGTATTCTCGGCTGTCAATTAAAGAATAAAACAGTCGGAATAGTTGGTACAGGCGCTATAGGCTGCGAAACAGCATTGATGCTGCAAAAATTATCATGCAATGTTATAGCATATAGCAGAACAGTAAAAGCAGAAATTATAAAAGCAAATATCCCTTACGTATCTTTAGAAGAATTAATGGAACGTTCTGACATAATTTCTTTGCATACACCGCTAAATCCATCAACATATCATCTAATTTCAAAAGATATGCTGAAGCTTTGCAAACCATCTGCAATATTAATAAATACTGCACGAGGGAATGTAGTTGACATTGATGCACTTGCCGAAGCCTTAAAAAACAATAAAATAGCTGGAGCAGGAATAGACGTATTCGAAAAAGAACCTCCTCTTCCAGAATCACACCCTCTATTAAATGCACCTAATTGTATAGTTCTACCTCATGTAGGTTATGCAACATACGAAGCATTTGAACATAGAATAAAAATAATTCTTGATAATATAGACAAATGGTTAGAAGGAAATACGATAAATAAGGTTTGTTAAATAAAGAATAGAAAAGCTAATTTCAAATATCAATTTTAATGATATCCATAAAAAAAACGGGCAGCTTTCGCTGCTCGTTCATTCTTTTTTACAAAAGAATAAATATATATAAATATTAAACATCGTTTCAGTTTAAATTATTAATTTAAAATAATAATTCATCATTTTAAATTAAATTGTGATACAAAAATAATAATTTTTTATTAAATATCATAAAGAAAAACATAATAATTAAAAAAATTATTTATTTTTCATTATTCAATTATATTAAGTTAAAATATAATGGTATTAACAATAAAATAAATCCAATTATTATAAACGAAACAACAACAGGAATTATAAATTTAAACCATTTGGCATAAGGAATTTTAGCAGCCCCAAGACAACCAACCAAAACACCAGAAGTTGGAGTTATCATATTAGTAAATCCATCGCCAAATTGAAACGCAAGCACAGTTAATTGTTTAGATATATTAACCATTTCAGATAATTCTGACATAAGCGGTATTGTTAATGCAGCCTTTGCAGTACCTGAAGGAATAATAATATTTAATACATTTTGAATAGTATACATAGAAATTAAAGCAAATTCCCTTCCTGAAGTATTTATTGCTTGCGAAGTATAATATAAAAAAGTATCCATTATTTTTCCATCTTCTAAAATTACTATTATTCCACCAGCCATTCCGACAATCAATGCAGCATTCATAATGTCTTTACAACCATCTAAAAATAATCTAATTACTTTATCAAGATTCATGCTATAAGATAACCCTACAGCAATTCCCATAGCTAAAAATAATGCAGCTATCTCTTTAATATACCAACTATAACCAATGCTTCCAACAATTAAAATAACTATTGCAGCAGCCATAAGCATCAAAATAAAATAATTAATATTATGCTTTAGCAGATAAATAGATATTAATGTAAATAATACAAAAAAGATTGGAAAGAAATAAAGACTATATTCATTATTGCCAATTTTAAAAATAGTTGTTGTATAATTAAAAGCACAATACAATAATATTAACGAAATCACAGACATTATTATCCAAGCGCTTATTCCTGACTTAGTTTTTTCAACAATTATTTCATCTTTATCTTCTGTTTGCTCCCGCCAGTATTGATCTAAATTATACATAATAGATTTTTCAGGATTCTTTTTAACTTTATGAGCATATATTAAAGTAATTCCTATAATAATAGCAGTAAGAATAAACCAACAAAAAGTTCTATATTCTATCCCAGAAAAAGCAGGCAGTCCAGAAAGGCTTTGCGCTATTCCAACAGTAAATGGATTTAACATTGCACCAGCAAACCCAGTATGAACAGCCGCATAACACATTAATACACCAACAATAGAATCATATCCCATTGATATTGCCAAAGGAACAAAAACTAATATAAATGGAATAGATTCCTCACTCATTCCAAACACCGCACCAAATAAACTAAATATAGTCATAAATAATACAATTACTATATTATCTACACCAATTTTATTAAAGAAAGGATATTTGTGCAGTTTTTTCATAATTTTAAGGAATGATACTATACCTACATTAATTGCTTTCGTTGCATTTAAAATATAAAAAGCACCGCCAAGAATCAAAATAAATACAATAATATAAGCATTCTTTTCAAATCCTTTGAAAAAAGCAGTAAAAATTTGCCAAGTTTGAGGCTGATTATCAACAAATTTAAAAACATTATTTCCAGTTTCAGAACGAATCATTTCACCAGCTGGAACAATCCAAGTAATAACAGCACAAACTACAACAATACAAAATACAATTGTAAAAGTATGAGGTATATTAAATTCTTTCTTCATACAATATAATCGAAATAAATTTTTATGTCTTATTATTATAAAAAAGACATCAAAAATTGATGTCTTTTTTATCAGAAAGTCTATATTTTATAAATTAATAAGTTATTTTTTCTCTTCTTCCTCTTTAGGAGGAGCTGTTATCTTTAAATCTCCAGATGGATTTGTAACACTGGTATTAGGTTTTTCTACTTGGAATTTTGGATTTTGTTCGTTATTTGATTCCTGTTTAGTAGCAGTTCTGCTTCTACGTCTTGTTTTTTGAGACTTAGATTTTTCAGTTGACTCTTGATTACGAGGATCATTTTTAATTTTTTCATCTTGTTCTTTTTCAAGAGCTTCAACCTCTACACCCAAAGTTTTAAGAACTTTTAATGTAATATCATATTTAAAATTTACATAAGCCAATGGCTGCTTGCTTTGATCCCACACAATATCACATTTTTCTTTAGTCGCTACCTGCTGCACAGCAGCATAAATTTTCTCTTCTATAGGCTTCATAACTTCACGAACAATTTTATCATATTCTCCATCAGATTCAAATTTTTCCTTCGCATAAGTTCTTCTTTTTTGTACAGCATCAGCATATTCTTTTTCCTTATTAGCACGTTCGTTATCAGACCAAATTAATCTATTCTTTTTAATTTCAAATTCCATAGCATCAATTTTAGCATCCATAGAAGCTAATTCTCGTTTCCACTCTTCTACCATTGTTTGTACACGCTGCTCTGCAATTTTTGCATCAGGCAAATGCTCTCTTATCATTTTAGATGACAAAAAACCAACCTTTTGAGCTGATGCTATATTACAATTAGCACTAAAGAGCAAAACAATTAACGTTAAAAATAATATTAATTTCTTTAACATTCAAAATATCCCAATTTATATTTTATAAAATATATCCAAAATTACATATATCGAGAAATTTTACCTTCTACCTTTTCAATAACTGGATTAAAGTTTTTAATAGGAGTTCTTCCAAAACATACACCCAGCTTCTCATGGAAGTCTACATCTTTAAGATCTACATACCTTTGAACAATAGCTTCCTTAACTGGAATATATTTAATAACTCCTTGATCAAGTCCTACAACAGTAACACCAAAAATATTATTGAGCAATAAAAGAACAGCACTACCACCGCATTGTTTGCCAAATGAAACATCATAAGGAGTACTATCACCACAACGTACAAGATGTCCTGGCAATAAGTCTCTCATCTCTGGAGTTTCATTAATATTTTCTATATAAGTACCAGCTTTTTTATAAATTTCTTTCCAATAATCTTTATCTTGTTTTGCAAGTTTTTCTAATTCATGTTTCAAATATGCACCTGCACCGCTAAGTTTTTGATGACCAAAAGAATCTGTCGCAGCAGAAGCATCTGTACATAAATTACCTTCCGAATTTTTAATTCCTTCAGCTGTTACAATAATATAAGAAGCAGCGTTTAATTTACTATTCAATAAACGTTCTGTAAAACGTTTTTTTAAGTGTTCATATACAACTTTGTAATCTACATTCACTTCTGGAATTAAAATACAATCAGCATCAGCACCAATACCACCTCTAAATGCAGTATGTCCTGCATAACGTCCAAATACTTCGACAATAACAACTCTATTATGAGTTACAGCAGTTGTTCTTAAATCATTTACAAACTTTGAAATACGATTAATAGTAGAATCTCCACCTACAGAATAAGTTTGTAAATCTAAATCCATAGTTTTAGGTGCATGAACACAATTAACACCATTATTGGAAAGATCAACAGCTACAGAACCCGTATCATCTCCTCCAGCTATAATAAGTGCATCTATATTATATTTTTCAAGATTATTTTTTATTTTATTATACTTATTGTCATCTTTTATCTTACTTATTTTTACTCTTGAATGGCCTATAACGGAACCAGCACGTGCTGTTCTTATTTCATCAACCAATTCATCTGTTAAAGTAACAGGTGGTACTTCATCAAGATTGTACAATCCTGCATAACCATTAGTAATAGCAACGATTTCAATATTATTGGCTTTAGCCATATTTGCTGCTCCAACAATAACAGCATTTAATCCACCACAATCACCGCCACTGGTAAGAATTCCAATTTTTTTGATCTGTTTCATAATTATAAAGCATTTCTTTATTTGTAAATGTTAAAATTGTAATTTTATCTTTTATTTCTTTTATATATGGACAATTATCTTTATCACATGATACTTTATTAATGTAACTATCTTGTTTTATATTTGTTGTAC
>JAFRQN010000303.1 GCA_017428585.1 Bacteroidota bacterium
GCTTACGCCAAGAATTTTATAATAGTCTTTGAATTCCATATTATTATTATATTATTAATAATTATATTTAATAAATTAATATATTTAATATTAAATATACGTAAAAATTAAATAATAGTTAATAACATATTATCAATTAATCTTGTATTGCCCATATAGGCAGCAATCAAGATAACAATATTATCATTGGATTTGAATTGATCTACTTCTTTTAGACTATCTGCTAAAGCAACACAAACATAATCTATTTTTATTTTAGGCTCTTTGTTCAATTTATTGGTAACTATTTTTACTAATTCTAATCTATTTTTAATGCCTTCCTGAATAGCTGCTTTTGCTTCTATCAGAGATTTATAAATAATAGTTGCGCGTTCACGTTCTTCTTCTGATAAATATTTGTTTCGAGAACTCATAGCTAATCCATTTTCTAAACGTACAGTAGGTTCTACAAATATTTCAACAGGGATATTTAAATCTTTTACTAATTGTTTAACAACCAATGTTTGTTGATAATCCTTTTGTCCAAAGAATGCGTAATCTGGAGCAACTATATTAAATAATTTTGTTAAAACTACACCAACTCCATTAAAATGACCTGGTCTTTTTATTCCTTCTACTACTTCAGTTATATTTTTTATATTTACATAAGTTGAATAGCCTTCTGGATACATTTCTTGTACTGAAGGGATAAAAATATAATCTATATTATGTTTTATAGCAGCTTCTGAATCAGCTTCTAATGTTCTTGGATATTTTTCATAATCTTCGTTAGGACCAAATTGTGTAGGATTTACAAAGATAGATGCTATAGCTACATCAGCTTTTTGGCGCGCTTTGTCAAATAAACTTAAATGTCCATTATGCAATGCGCCCATTGTAGGAACAAACCCTATAGTTTGTCCTGATTTTTTTATTTGTGCTGAAATCATCTGCATTTCAGCAACTGTCTTAATTATTTGCATTTTAATATATTAAAAAATATCAATATGTTATAAAAATTTTATACCCGAAAGTAATCTTTCGGGTATAAATATGTTTAAGTTTTTTATTTATATACAATTAAAATTCAAAATGTCTTACCCAGCCTTTTTTGTCTTCTATTTCACCGTATTGTATGCCAGTTATTGTATCATATAATTTTTGAGCTATAGGACCAATCTTATTATTATTGATAATCATGTCCTCGCCTTTATATGTAAGCTGTCCAACTGGTGAAATAACAGCAGCTGTACCAGTACCAAAGCATTCTTGTAAATGACCGCTGCGGTGAGCTTCTACAACTTCTTGTACAGATATTCTGCGTTCTGTTGCCTTCAATCCAAGTTCTGAAGCCAATTCAAGAACTGACATTCTTGTAATACCAGGAAGTATTGTGCCTTGTTCTAATGATGGTGTAACTATTTCGCCGTCAATAACAAACATGATATTCATTGCGCCAACTTCATCAACAAAGTTTAATGTTACGCCGTCAAGCCATAATACTTGTGAAAATCCTTTTTCCTTTGCTTTAGTACCGCCATAAAGAGAAGCAGCATAGTTTGCAGCAGCTTTTGTATTGCCTAAACCACCACGTACGGCACGAACATATTCATCTGTAATTAATATCTTAACTGGTTCTAAACCATTAGCATAATATGATGATACAGGTGAAGTGATGATTATGTACATATATTCACTTGAAGCATGTACACCTAAAAAGTTTGCTGAACCAAATACAAATGGACGTAAATATAAAGATTGACCACGTTTTGTTGGTATAAATTTATTGTCTATTTTTACAAGTTCTTCCATTGCTTCAACTTGGAAGTTGACATCTAAATTTGGAATGCAAAGTCTTTCGCCAGAATGATTAAGACGAGCAGCATTTTTTTCAGGTCTAAATAAATTGGCACCGCCTTTTACATCACGGAATGCTTTTAATCCTTCAAAACATGCTTGTGCATAGTGTAGAGTACACATTGCAGGTTCTATTGGAAGCGGACCATAAGGAACTATTTCGCCATCATCCCATTTGCCATTTTTGTAGTTGACGATGAACATGTGATCTGAAAAAAATTGACCAAATCTTAAGTCGTTCCAGTTAATATCATTGAAACGAGTATTTTGATTCTTTGTTGTCTTGAATTTCATAACTATTGATAATAATTTTAATTTTAAAAATATAGTTTTATATTAATAAATTAACACAAATTTAACTATATTTTTGTTATAAAAAAAATAATTTATTTGATTTTATTAACAGTTATTTTTTATATAAATACTTATTTGAATTTTTATTCTTTTTGTTTTATATTTGTAATCGTTTATTGTCATATTATATTTTAAATATATTAAGTTGTAATTATATTATTTTTTGA
>JAFRQN010000304.1 GCA_017428585.1 Bacteroidota bacterium
AAAGTTTTAAAGAAATAGATATAACACCATCTAATTTTAATGTACTTATAGGGCCAAATGCTTCTGGCAAGTCTAATTTCCTTAGTATATTTAGATTTGTGCGTGATATTATAAATATGGGGTTAAGCAATGCTATATCGCTTCAGGGTGGAATGGATTATTTGCGCAACCTGCATTTAGGCGATAATAATAAGAGAACATCTATTAGAATAGAGATAGATAGTTTTTCTAAAATACGTGGAATGAAGAAAATAGGCGATAAGATGATTAGAATGCGTTCGCTTTCTTTTGAAACAGATTTTGAGATAGAGGCTGTTGATGGAAAAGAAGAATTTCAAGTAGTGCATGATACTCTTATTCAGAAATTTGAATTTTATGAAATGGATAAAGGCGAAGACGTTCCTATTGGTACTGGCGTATTAGAGATGTATCATGATCACGATCGAATAAAAAGCAATTTTATAAATAATACAACCTGCAATATAACCAAAAACGATATTATTCCGACTTTATTCGTTGTTGTTAATTCAGTATATACCAATTTGCGTAAAACTTTATTTATTGAAAATCAATATAATATGCCGCATCCTGAAAGTGTGCGTAAAGCTTTGGGTGAATTGTGTATTTATGATTTAGATCCTATTCAAAGTCGTTCTGTCTCATCTATAGCTGGACGAGCTGAACTTGAAGAAAATGGTGAAAATATTGCAATTATTTTGCGTAAAATATTAGCTGATGATGAATCAAGACGCAGATTATTTAATTACATTCATTATGTGCTGCCTTTTGTGGAAGATATAAAGGTAGAAAAATTCTTGGATAAACATTTGCAAGTCCAAATAAAAGAAAAATATTCACCTAATGTATTAATTCCTGCTTCGTTGATGTCAAGTGGCTCTATTTTCTTGGTATCTATTATTATTGCTTTATTTTTTGAGAAAAAAGATATTGCTATTTTTGAAGAACCGGGAGGACGTGTACATCCTTATCTTATTTCAAGAATTATTGAAATGATGAAAGATGTAACATCACATAAACAAATATTTTTAACAACTCATAATCCAGAAATTGTAAAATATGCTGGATTAGATAGTATTTTTTATTTAACAAGAACTACAGAAGGTTTCTCTACTATTGCTCATATTTCTAATCGTAAAGAAATTTATGAATTTATGAAAAATGAAATAGGTATTGAGGAACTTTATATACAAAATTTATTGAGTTAATTATGGCTTTAACAAAACTTTACATATTTGTTGAAGGACACGATGATTATGTTTTCTTTTCCAATATGATCGTACCGTTGTTTAAAAAACAGTATGATGATGTTGAAATACTGCAATATGCACAAATGAAAAAAATCAAATCAAATAAATTTGTAGATAGTATTATTACTTTAGGATTTGATTATTTAATTGTTGCTGATATTGATGAGGAAACAAGTACTACCAATAAGAAAAGAAAGATACAAGGCAGATTTCCTGAAGCTGATTTTGATAAAATGGTCATAGTTATTGCAGAGATTGAAAGCTGGTTTATCGCAGGACTTAAAGATGAAAAAGCAGATGAATGGAAAATAGAAAAATTTGAGCGAACAGAATTAATAACTAAAGAAGTTTTTAATCAGCTGTATGGCAGGCGTTTCCATTCCCGCATTGATTTCTTGGAAGAATTAATGAAACAATTTGATTACGATCTTGCTATGAAAAAAAATGTTTCATTCGAATACTTCATTAAACGATATATCGAAAAAAAATAACTTATATAGAAAATTGCATCTTCTATATAAGTTATTTTTGTATATTTCTTTATCTATCAAATGATTGTTATTTCTTTATTATTATAGGATTGCAGCCGCATTGTTTTGATACTATAGCTTTTGCTTCTATGGCTGATTGTTCTGTAGAATAATTTCCTATAACAACCGCATATAATTTTTCACCGTTTACTATTTTTTCTTTAATTTCTGTGCGAAGCTTTAAATCCAAATATTTTGCTTTTTCTGATTCTGCTGCTTTTAAAGTAGAATAAATTCCTACCTGCAATCCATAATGTTGTTTTGTTGATACTATATCGTCTGTCTGTGTTTTCAGGACTTTTGCAACTGCTTTCGGTGGTGTTATGGAATAAACTGCTTTGCTTAGTGCCATATCAACAGCAACAGATGCAGGTTCTAAAAATGGTGAGTTTTTATATTTAGATCTAAATGAATTTAATGATTTTGCTGCCTCGGCTGTATCGCCTATTATTGAATAATATTGTATAATCCGCCATGCAGCATCATCTGCCCATTCGCTGTTTGGATATTTTTTTAATATTCTTTGATATATAGGAAGTGCTTTTTCTATATTCTTTTGTAATGCTCCCTGCAATAACAATACTCCCGGTTCATCAGGATAGTTTGTTGTTAAATCTGTTAATTTGTTTTTTACTTCGTCTGATCTGCCTTCTGATATAAGTTTTAAGTATGAGGCTATTTTAGTATTTATAGATTGTGAATAAGCATTGTTAAAACTTATAATACTTAAAAGCAAACATAAATTAATAAGTAATATTTTTTTCATATATTTATTTCTTCCTAATTGCGTAATAATTGGATTTTATTATTTCATTGTGAATTACATATTTTGGAGATATACTTAATAACTTTGTATTGTTAGGAATAGTAACTGTTGGTTTTATTATTCCCGTTGAATCATTCAATATATCTTGATAATTTATGCTTATTGATATATTTTCCTGTTGTAGTTTATTTATTACGTCGATACCACCGCTTAAAGTTACACTAAAATATCTTGGTTCTATTTTATGGTTGTCCAGCAAAATAGTAGAATTTGTGTTAATTTGTAATGGTATATCTACAAAAGTAACTTCTGCGTAAGGTTGTATAGTACCGCTTATATAAACTGTACTCGGTGTTACATTTAATATTGACTGCATATAATCTGATAAATTTACCTGCCTTTCAAATGAACTTGTTACATTTTCTAAATGAAGTTCTTCTGTAAACCATTCTGTAATGTTCGAAATAACTTTGTCATTTCCCTTCAATGTTACATTAGCAGGATGAATTCTTATGCTGTCAACCAACGCAAAACCTTTTGCAGGCGTAACCTGTATTTTTGATTTTATTGGAACTACTTTTGTAAATAATCCAGATGTTTTTATATTTATTTTATCAGGATAAAATCTATTATAGCTGACAGTAGACAAATTCCTGATATTCTTCTGCATATCAAGAGATGTTATTGTATAGCTTGAATCATCATTTAACGGAATATCTGACAATTTTATATAACAATACTTCATATCATTAAATTTTTGTTTTAGCAGCTGCCAGCCGTTCGCGCTAATATTTACTGCTATACTGTTGGATATAACGCTTTCGCATGCTCTGTCAGATGGCGGTTCTATTGTTAATGGGATTTCTATCGTTGTTTGATATTTATCGCTTAAACTGATATATGCCCAAAGTATTATTGCAAATAAAAAAGAACGCCAAAATATTTTTGATGACCCTATAAATTTTATGTTTCTTACTACTAATGTTAGATAATACTTTATGTTTTTCAAGAGGTTTCTGCTGTTTTATCTTATATAATTTAAATTTAACAATTTCACAAAAATATATAAAATTTGTATTATTACAAAATTTTTAATTTCATTATTGTTTTTAACTGTTTTTCTGCTCAAGCATAATTAAGATATAAAAATAAATTTTTGTAATTATATTTTTTATTGTTATTTTTATATTTTGTAAAAAAACTATATTTTTAAATTGTTATATTTTATTAATATTTTTTAATTTATTTTTTTGAGTTAAATTTATAATTAAATATTAGGAATAATCATGAGAGCAAAAGTACTTAATTGGATTTTTATATTATTAATTGTATCAAGTGGTTTATCACAAGCACAGAATAAAGTTAGATATACCGCTGTTCCAATAGACGGTTATACATTTAAGTCTTGGGACGATGGCAATACTACAAATGGACGTATAATTGATTTAACATCAATTCCTGCTGAATTAAGCAGTGTTCCACAGATTTCTGTATCAGAACCAACAACGATGACTACAATCAAATTGGCTGATAATATATTGACATCAACACGTGGAGTTGTGCTTTACGAAATTTTAGATGACAATACTGATACTCCATTGAATACATTGGCTTCTTCTGTGGTTATTCCTGCTTTGAAAGCATCGTTTAACAAAAAGCCTACATCAATTGGAAATTTAGAATTTGATGTTGATGGCAATTTAGTAGCAACAGAATATAGTACTTGTGAAAGTATTAATATACATTTAATTTTTAAACCTGTACCAAGCGGTACTGCTGAAATTGGAAATGCTGTTTTTACTACTACATACGATTACTATATGCTTGAATCAGAAATTACTCAAAGAGAATGGAAGTTAGTAATGGGCTGTAGTAATAATCCAAGTCATTATAATAATCTTGAAGCATGTCCAGTTGAAAATGTTTCTTGGTATGACGCAATATATTTCTGCAATAAATTAAGTGGAATATTGGGGTTGGAGAAAGTTTATAGTATCAGCGGTACTAAAAATGAGACTCAATGGGGCAGTATTCCAACGTCTAACAATAGTACATGGAATGCTGTTGTTTGTGATTGGACTGCTAATGGTGTAAGACTGCCGACTGAAGTTGAATGGATGCATGCTGCTAAAGAAGGAACTAATGCAGATTATATATATAGTGGAACTTCTACTGATCTTGAAGAATATGCATGGATATCTAGTACTCCAGGTTGTGGTAGTAGAACACACATTTATAAAACTAAAGCTCCTAACGCATTAGGGTTGTATGATATGACAGGAAATGTTTGGGAATGGTGCTGGGATCGATATGGTACTTGGCCAACAACTGATCAAACAGATTATAAAGGTCCAGATTCAGGTACTAACCGTATAAACAAAGGCAGCTGCTATGCAGCAGATGCTCCAAATGCAAAATTAGAAATACGTGAAAATACAGCTCCATCAACAAAATCTACTCAAAGAGGTTTTCGTATTGTTATAGCAAATGTAAATTAAAATAAATAGATTAATACACATAGTATTAATTTTCAATAGAATTTTTATTAGATAAAGGAATAATCATGAGAGCAAAAGTACTTAATTGGATATTTATATTATTAATTATATCAAGTGGTTTATCTCAAGCACAGAATAGAGTTAGATATACTGCTGTTCCAATAGACGGATATTCATTTAAGTCTTGGGACGATGGCAATACTACAAATAGCCGTATAATTAATTTGTCCTCAATTCCTGCTGGATTAAGCAACGTTCCATTAGTTTCTGTATCAGAACCAATTACGATGACTACAATCAAATTGGCTGATAATATATTGACATCAACACGTGGAGTTGTACTGATGGAAGTTTTGGATGGTAATACAAACACACCATTAAATACATTGACGGCTTCTGTGAATTTGCCTGCTTTGAAAGCATCGTTTGAACCTGTTCATCATGATGATATTGTAATAGTTCCTACGAATAATCCTTGTAATATTGCTCATCCGGGTGAAATTACTCTTAAATTTGTACCAAAGGGTGTTGTTTCAATTAATGGCTATGATTTTACAACTACATACGATTATTATATGTCTGAAACTGAAATTACACAGGTTCTTTGGAATGATGTAATGGGGTGTGGTAGTGGTGATAATCCAAGTCATTACACAGGAAACTATTTGCCTGTTGAAAATCTTTCTTGGTATCACGCTGTTTATTTCTGTAATAAATTAAGTGGAATGATGGGTTTCCCAAAAGTTTATAGTATCGGCGGTACTAAAGATGAATCTCAATGGGGTGATATTCCAACATCTAATAACAATACATGGAATGCTGTTGTTTGTGATTGGACTGCAAATGGTGTAAGACTGCCGACTGAAGTCGAATGGATGCATGCTGCTAAGGAAGGTAGAAATTCATCATATACTTATAGTGGAAGTGATAATGCAGATGATGTTAGTTGGTATGATAATAATAGTTATGGTGAAACTCATGCTGTAAAAGGGAAAAATGCTAATTATTTGGGACTTTACGATATGACAGGAAATGTATATGAGTGGTGCTGGGATTGGAATGGTGATTTGCCAAATGGTGGAACAGATTATAGAGGCGCAT
>JAFRQN010000305.1 GCA_017428585.1 Bacteroidota bacterium
CATATGAAATAATAGATGTAATGGATAAGGATAAGTTGCGTAGTATTATAGAAAAATATAATATAGATTCTATTTTTCATTTAGCTGCTATATTATCAGCAGTTGGTGAAAAAAATCCAGCTTTATGTTGGAATATTAATATAAATGGTTCATTAAATGTTCTTAATATAGGCGTAGAACTAGGCTTAAATCGTATAATTATTCCAAGTTCAATGGCAGTTTGGGGAAAACATGTTGAGAAGGAAAATGTAAAACAAGATAGCGTTTTACAACCAACATCTATGTATGGTGTAACAAAAGTTGCAGGAGAATTAATATGCGATTATTATGTTTCCAAATATGGTCTTGATTGTCGTGGTTTAAGATATCCTGGAATCATATCTCATGGTACATTGCCAGGTGGTGGTACTACTGATTATGCAGTAGATATATTCTATTCAGCAGTAAAAGGTGAAAAATATACATGCTTTTTATCAGAAAATACAAAATTGCCAATGATGTTTATGGCAGATTGTATTAAGGCTACTATCGATTTAGCAGAAGCTGATTTTGATAAATTAGAGCATCATACAGGATTTAATGTTGCAGCTATGAGTTTTACTCCAAAAGAAATTGCTGCAGAGATAAAGAAAATAATTCCAACTTTTGAAATAGAATATAAGCCAGATTACAGACAAAATATTGCTGATAGTTGGGTATGGTCTATAGATGATAGTGCAGCAAGGAAAGAATGGAATTGGAAACCATTGTTTGATATAACTAGCATGACACAAGAAATGATAAAGGTTTTATCAGAAAAGCATAAAAAAGGCTTGATATAATTAGATTATTATTTTTAATTAGTGAAATCAATATTATATAATAAACGGCGTCAAAATACTTATTTTATTTTTATATGTATTTAGACGCCGAATATAATTTAGGATCAATAATAAAAATTCTAAACGAAGAGGTCTAAAGATAAAATATAGAATTTCCTTTAATAGCCAATTCTTGTTTATTAAAAGGTATAAAATACTCTTATATAATAATATTGTTTGGTGTATACTATTCTTCAAGTAAGGCGATTTAAATTGAAAATTTATATATAAATATTAAAGTTATATAATTATTAAAATTAAATGAAGTTTTAATGAGAAATTATTCTTATATTTTGTTTATTTTTTTTATCTTAATAAGTATATCTTGTGTGCCAGCATACTCAAGTATTACTATGTTAAGTAAAGATATTTCGGCATATCCGATATCTAAAATAAAGTTCTTGCCATTAGATAAAAATAATAATATATTATTGAATTTACAGCAAGAAGATTTTACATTCTTAGATAATGGTACTTCGATGCCTATCAGTAATTTTACAAAGTGTGCGGTACCGAGTGGTGTATCTTCTATAGCTATTTGTTTTGATTTATCAATAGGACAACGAGTTGGAAATAATGACGACTTTAATTATGCACAAGAGCTTATAGAGTATTATTTAAGTTATATCGATATGGAAAATACAGAGGTATCATTACTTTCCTTTGATAGAATAAGTATAATAGAATCAGATTTTACCTCACAAACTAATACTATAGCAAATTTAGTAAAAGAATTTTCTCAATCAAGTTCATCTAATATTTATCATGGACTATGTTCTAGTCAAACGGGTGGTATAGACTTTCTAAAAAATGCTTCTGGTGATATAAAAAGTATTTTATTGGTTACTCAGAATTTGATAAGTAGTGAAGAAGCAGAATTAATTATATCTCAAGCTAAAGAGAAAAAAATACAAATTAACATACTTTATATAAGTGATATTATTCCTGATAATATACAGTATATTGCAGACAAAACAAATGGATATGTAATTTCAAATAAAGAATTGTCCAATAAGCTATTGCCTGCTATTGCCTCACTTGCAAAATTATCAGAAGGTGTTATTCCCTATTCATTAGAGGGAACTATGTATGATAATTGTGATGGAAGTCATGTTCATACACTTACATGTAATCATGAGCAAGAAATTTTTTCTGGTAGTTATGAAATACAAATAAAACGTGAAAATTTACAGTATATAGAAGCAAATCCAGAGTGGTTAAGCTTTGCATCGATAAAACCAGGAACACAGTTTGAAAAAAATATAACATTAACTGCAAAAAATTCTAGTGTAATTATAAATAATTTACTATTAACACATCCAGATTTTTCTATAAAATCTATTTCTCAAGATTTGCCTACTATATTATATCCAGATGAAACATTAAATATCGAAATATTATTTACTCCTCAAGATTCTAGCATTGTATTTTCACAGTTAATTATAGAGTCAAATGCTTGTTATGGAGATAGTATAAATATTACAGGCGGATTCCCAAATTCACCACCAAAAAATCCAACAGTAAAAATTGTAAATCCTTCTAAAAATGAAGTATTGGTTATTGGAGATACAATGGATATTGCTTGGACAGGTTTACTTCCAAAAGATGTTATACAATTAGAATATTCTTTTAAGGGAAGAGAACAAGGTTGGGATACACTTGCAAGAAATGTTACTGATTTACACTTTAAATGGCCTGTCCCTAATATAGAAACGGATTCATTTGCTATTAAAGCAATTCAATTATGGCCGAATAATGTATTTAATACATATAAATTATTACATTCAGATTCTGTACGAAGTGCATTTTTTAATAATTCAGGTGAAAAAGTAGTTACGACTTCTGCTGATTCATTTTTTGTATGGAATGCAAGTGGTGGCGCTAATCCAAGACCTTTACATGCAGAATACTTACCTGATTCAGCTTGTTGGGCAACCTATGTATTTGATAATAATTCAATGGAAGATAAATATATAGGTGTTGCTTCGGGGAATTATGTTTATTTATATAATATTAATAATAATTATGAAATAGAGTGGAGTTATAATTTAAATTCAAAAGTAAATTCTATAGAATTTAGTTTTGATGGGAAATATGCAGTTGTTGCTTCTAATAATGGAAATGCATCTATATTAGATGTTACTACAGGTAAATGTATAGCTGTTTGTAAATTAGGTAGTCAAACATGTCGTTATGCTCAATTTCATCCACAAAAGTATGAGATAATAACAATTTCATCCAATGATGGAATTATCAGATTTTTCAATCTAAATGGAGAAAAAATAGATAGTATAGATGCTAAAATCAATGGAGATCAAGTTGCTTATTCCTGGCATGTTACATATAATCACGATGGTACAAAGGTTGCTTATACTAATAATACTAGAAAGAATCTGATTGTATTTGACAGAAATACAAAAAAATCATTATATACTATAGTTCATCCAAAAATTAACGATGGTACTCAAACAGAGATATTGTTTTCTAATTTTTCTTACGATGGGGAAATAGAGTATTTATTAACGTCAGGAAATCAGGATCATTTAATGAGGAGATGGTATGCAAGTACAGGTGATTCAACAGAAAAAGATTATGAATTTAATATGCATACTAATCTTATCAAGATGGGAACTTTTAGTTTTGATGGAAAACGTGTATTAAGTGCTTCTCATGATAAAACTGCTATAATATGGAATGTTGATCAAAGAATACTACAATCTGATACTACAGAATTATTACGTATTGGAAGAGCAAAAGTAATAATACCTCAAGATACTATACAATTAGGGAATGCTTTCATTAATGAACTTACAGCAAAGACTATTGAAAATATTATAACAAATGCTTGTGATTTTAAATATAATATAAAATCTATTCGTATAATAGGTCAAAATGCTGAAGATTTTGGTATAATTGACGAATTTACTATGCCTTATAAATTTCAAGCCAAAAGGAGTTTAACGCTTAATTTATATTTTAAACCACAGAATGTCGGTGTACGATATGCAACAGTAGAAATTATAATTCCTGCTGATACTATATATGTAACTCTAAAAGGGATAGGGATTCCTTCAGGTTTTGAAATATTATCTAATTTGATTAATTTTAATGAAGTATTTGTTGATGATTATAAAGATTCAACAGTAAGTGTTGCTGTTAATCTTTCTGATAAAACAATAAACATAAAAAATATAGAAATATTAGGTATTAATAATGATAATTTTAGAGAGTTTGCATCTAATATTATATTAAATCCTAATGATACTCTGAAAATTCCAATTAGATTTATTCCTTTTGAAATAGGTCCTAAAAATGCAGTTTTAAAAATAGGACATGATTTTAATGATTTAAATCTTAAATTTAATATATTTGGTATAGGTATAGATGTAATATATGATACCGTTCATTGTTATATACAGGATTTACAAGCAGAGATAGGTCAGAAAGTTGAATTGCCTATTTATTTAGAAACATTGACAAGTAATCAAAATA
>JAFRQN010000306.1 GCA_017428585.1 Bacteroidota bacterium
GTCATCTATAATATATACCTCTGCATCACTCACCAAAGAACTATCATAGCTAAATTCATCAAATAAAGATTGAGATTTTAATATCTTGATATTTCTAATTGGTTCATTAACTATAAGCAGCGCCTCAACAATATTGCTTGGAATATAATCTTTTGGCACTGGATCTTCGCAAGAAGACAACAAAAGTACAAAAATTATACAATAAAATATATTTTTTATTTTCATTAATACAGTCTAATACAATTAGTTATTACATATTCTTTTTTCTTCTTTCTTCCCAAGGAGTATTTTTTCTTCTAAATACAAAAGAAATAGGCGTTCCAGTAAAATCAAATTGTTCACGAATAGCACGTTCTATAAATCTTTTATAAGAATCAGGCAATAGTTTCGGATTATTGCAGAAAAACGTAAAAACAGGAGGATTTGTATTAACCTGTGTAATATAATTAATACGCAAGTCTATTCCTCTTACAGAAGGCGGAGGCGTGTTGTCCAATATTGGCTGCAAAGTATCATTTAATACACGTGTTGATATTCTGCGGGCTCTTGTCTCCTTAATTTGCTTTGACAATTCGATTATTTTTGTAATTCTTTGTTTTGTAAGAGCAGAAATAAAAATAACAGGAACATAATCAAAAGTAGGAATTTCTTCTTTTATTTTTAATTCAAATTCACGCGCTGTTTTTGTTTCTTTTTCAATCAAATCCCATTTGTTGATAGCGATAATCATTCCTTTTCGGCTTTCATTTACGGTATTGATTATTTTTTTGTCCTGTTCTTCCAAGCCACGCGTTGCATCAATCATAATAACAGCTACATCGCAGCGTTCAATAGCGCGAGATGTACGCAGAATGCTGTACATTTCTACATTTTCTTTTACATGCGATCTTCTTCTAAGTCCAGCAGTATCAATCAGAAGGATTTCTTCACCATAATATTTTATTACACTATCTATTGCATCTCTGGTAGTGCCTGCAATATCTGTAACAATACTGCGTTCTTGTCCCAACAAAGCATTGCATAAACTGGATTTTCCTGAATTAGGTCTGCCAACTATAGTAATTTTGAGTCTTTCATCTTCAACTTCTTCATCAGTATCCTGTAGATGTTCTGTCAGTTCATCAAGGAAATCACCAGTATTCATGCCATTAACAGATGATATAGCATGCGGAGTCCCCAATCCTAAAGAATGAAATTCAAAAGCATAATTTTGCTGTGCAGCATTATCGCATTTATTTACCAATAAAATAGTTGGTTTATTTGATCTTCTTAAAATATTTGCAATATCTTCATCAAAAGGCGTTACACCATCACGACCATCACAAACAAACAAAACAGCATCAGCTTCATTTAATGCTATCATAGCTTGTTCTCTTATAGCTTGTTCCATTTTGTCTTCACTTCCTGGAATAAATCCACCTGTATCAATCAAAGCAAACTTCTTATTATTCCATTCCATGCTTCCATAAATTCTATCACGAGTAACTCCCGGAGTATCTTCTACGATAGCATGACGAGAACCTACCAATCTATTAAACAAAGTTGATTTTCCAACATTCGGACGTCCTACAATAGCAACAACATTCATTTATACTACCTTACAATTTTAATTAATATTATATTCTACATTTTCTAATTATATATTACTTAATCTATTAAAATAATAATTTTTTTTGAAATAAAAAAATTTTATTCCCTGCCATAATGATTAAAATACAATAAGTATGTTAAATCAAAATAGGCATAAAAAAACCTCGAAATCGAGGTTCAAAGGAGGAAAAATATGATAAAAATAAAATAATCTAAACTAATTGCAGCATGTTTCTTTATTAATAGTTTTATAAAGATAACCTGGCAATTTTCTATTGAAGAATTTTTCAGCCATAAATGTAGTATCTAAAATTTTGCTGTTATCGATATCTTCTCTGCGGCCGCAGCGTTGCAAATAATAAACAAAATCTTCAGTACAAACATTTCCAGCTGCTACTTTAGTGAAAGGACATCCGCCCATACCGCCAAAAGCAGTTTCAAAATTCTTGATACCAGCCTGCAAAGCAGCATAACAATTTGCCATACCTAAACCGTATGTATTATGGAAATGACAAGTTATGGCAACTTCTGGAGCAAAACTTCTTATTGTTGAAAGCATTTCTGTTACTTGTTCTGGATATGCGTGTCCAGCAGTATCAGCAAGGCTTATTTGTTTTATTCCAGCTTCTAAATATTTTTTTATCAAATTATAAACTCTGTCGTATGGGATTTTGCCTTCAAAACCGCATCCAAAAGCTGATTGAACAGAAACTTGAACTGGATAACCGCATTTCATACATTCTTGAGCCATGGCAATAATTCTGCCTAAAGCCTCTTCAGTTGACATACCTGTATTTTTACGGCTGTGTGTATCACTTGCAGAAACGCCCATACAGAACATTTCGGCTCCTGCTTTCATTCCACGTTCCATTCCTTTTTCATTCAAAACTAAACAGGAAAGCAAAGTATTTCTTTTTATATCTTTATTTTCTGTAAAATACTTAAAGATATCATCAGTTGCTGCCATTTGAGGTACTTTTACTGGATGAACAAAAGAACCTACCTGCAAAATATCAATATTAGCTTCTATTAACTTTTTGCACCACTCTATTTTTGTTTCAAGCGGAACTATTATTTCTTTTTCAGGCTGCAATCCATCACGCATCCCGACTTCGTGAATAATTATATCTTTCATTTTTTGAATTTATTTAAATTGTTCTGAAAATAAAATTCTTTCTATTAAATCGCATAATATATGTTCAATCAACAAATGAGATTCTTGGATTCTTGCTGTTTCATGGGAATTAACAATAATTGAATAATCACAAATTTTCGCCAGCTCTCCTCCATCGCAGCCAAGAAGACCTATTGTTTTTATTGATTTTTCTTTAGCTGTTTTAACAGCATTAATAACATTTTTTGAATTTCCACTTGTTGATATTCCAATCAAAACATCATTTTTAGCTCCCAACCCTTCTATCTGTCTTGAAAATATATTGTCAAAGCCTATATCATTTCCTCCTGCTGTTAATATCGAACTATCGCAAGTCAAAGCAATAGCTGGAAGAGACTGACGCTGTACTGAACTTCTAAACCTTATAACCAATTCTGCTGCAACATGCTGGCAGTCTGCCGCACTGCCGCCATTACCGCATAATAAAACTTTGCCGCCCAGCTTTAATGCGTCAGAAATAATTTTAGCAGATTTGAATATATCATCAGGATTTAATGATTTCTTTACTTCTATGCTGTTATTTATCTGTTGTTTTATATGTTCAATCATATTATGGATTTCAATTTTTATTCTTATATAAACATAATATAATAATTTACTATGTTTATAAATATAATATTTATTTCTTTTCTTTTTATTTTGTTATACTTAATTTTGTATTTCTTGATTAACTGCAATTTGGCAGTTATAATAATAAACTAATAATATTATTATTAAGAATTATTTAATACAAATATAATAATAAATATAATAAAATTAAATATGAATAAAAAAATAAAGGAAATTATAAAATATATTGTAATAATAGCAATTTTAATAGGCAGTCTCTATCTTGTGCTTGACGATGTAAATCTTAAAGAATTTATAAATATATTGTCCCAAGTACGCTGGGAATGGTGTCTGCTTTCAGTTCCTGTTGCTATTTTGTCTCACTGGGTTAGAGCTATTAGATGGAAAATATTCCTTAAGCCGATTTTGGATGCTAAATCTAATATGAATTTGTTTTCTGCCGTAATGGTTGGATATTTTGTAAACAATGTTATTCCAAGAGGCGGAGAATTTGTTAGACCTTTTGTATATGCAAGACGTGAAAATGTGTCCAAATCAGCAGTATTGGCTACAATAGTTACAGAAAGAATAATTGATGTAATATTTTTAATGTTGATGTTTGCTTTTGCTTATATAGCAAGCAAAGATACTATAATGCAGGCTTTCCCATGGATATCAGGTCAAGGAATGACATACAGTATTATACTTCTTGTTGCCTGTATTGCATTTATTATTTTGCTGCTTTCCACACAAGTATTTGACAAGATATTGTATGCAATAGGCAAAAAAATTATGCCTAATCAATATGAGAAGCTGAAGAATATATTGGATTCATTCCGAAAAGGCTTGGAAATAATGAAAGCACCATCTTCATATCTGCCAACATTCATATATTCTCTTTTGATTTGGGCGTTGTATGCTTTGCCTATGTATCTAATGTTCTTTGCATTTGACTTCCAATCTACCCTGCATTTGGGTTTGATAGACGCAGGATTGTTGATAGTAGTTTCCGGCGTTGGAACAAGTATAGCACCAACACCCGGTGCAATCGGCGTATATCACTGGATCATAGTCAGCGCTTTGGTTAATTTATATCCAAACATATCACAGGAAGAAGCTCTTGCCTACGCTACCCTCACTCACGGAGTTAATCTGATTATACAAGTGATTATTGGAGCTATATTCTTATTAAAAGAAAATATAACAAAGATTCCTACAAAAGAAGACTTTGAAGCGAATTAAAATAGATATAAAATAATTAATTTTAAATATACAAGAGCAGCATTTGCTGCTCTTTTTTTATTCTATCTAACTTACATTATCCTAATAATGTTATGCTTGACGCCATAACAGCCATACCAATCAACAACCCATATATAGAAAGATGATGTTCTCCATATTTACGGGCGGCAGGAAGCAATTCATCCAAAGAAATAAAAATCATTATACCAGCAACAAAAGCAAATATTCCAGCAAGCAGTTCTTGAGAAATAAAAGGTTTTAGAATTAAAAAAGCGATTAAAGCTCCTATTGGTTCTGCAAGACCAGAAACCAAAGAATAAATAAATGCTTTCCTTTTATTCCCTGTTGCTTGATATACAGGAACTGAAACAGCAATCCCTTCTGGAATATTATGAATTGCAATAGCAGCCGCAATAGCTATTCCGAGCGAAGGCGCTTCGTATGCAGCAATAAAAGTAGCAATTCCTTCTGGAAAATTATGTATTCCAATGGCAATTACGGAAATTATTCCCAAATGCATTAAATTATTGTTTTTATTTTCCAGGTCTTCAACGGTTTTTATTTCATGAGGATTTTCTCCTGATGGGACTAACCTATCTATAATGCCAATAAAAAACATTCCTATAAAGAAACAGGCGTTTGCAAAAAGCATTCCCAGCTTAAAACCATGTGAATTTGTAAATATTTGCTGCGATTGAACAAACAACTCTACAAAAGATACATATATCATTACCCCAGCTGACAATCCAAGCGACAAAGACAATATCTTTGTATTGGTATGCTTAGTGAAAAAGCAATAAAACTGCCTATACAGGTAGATAATCCTGCAAATAATGTCAGTATCAAAGCATTAACTATATTGTTTTCCATA
>JAFRQN010000307.1 GCA_017428585.1 Bacteroidota bacterium
TATAGATATAAAATATATAGGAGGAAAATATGAGACCATCAATGTTAGATTATGATTTTGTAAGCCCATTTTTAAGAATGGTAAGAGACCTTGATAATTTAGATTATAATCATAAATGCCAGCATGAACCTGTTCATCACAATGATGCTTTAGCTGCTAATTTTGATATATTTGAAGATGATAAATCAGTAATTTTAACAGCTGATATGCCGGGAATCAAGAAAGAAGATATTTCAATTAATGTTGTTAAAAACAGACTAACAATTAAGGCAGAAAAGAAAGGGTACGATAAAGAAGATAAAAGAACATTCCTTGTATCTGAACGAGTATTTGGTAAATTTGAGAGAAGTTTTGAATTGCCAGATTATATAGATACAGAAAATATTAAAGCAGATTATGAATCAGGTGTATTGACTTTGACAATGAATAGAAAAGCAGAAACACAACCAAAAACAATAGAAGTTTCTGTTAAATAATTTGAATAATCTTTTTCATTTAGGAATTATAAATAAAAGGAACATTTTATGTTCCTTTTTTTTTGTTTAAACGATTTAATATTATTGTAAAATAAAGTGTTATATTTGTATATAATAATTAAATAATAATTCATTAATTGATAGTTCTATTAGGTATTGGTGCAGGCAGCAATGAGCAATTCTGAAATAAAAAAAATGAAGCTGGGAACTGATGATAATATTAATTCAAATATTGAAAAAATAAGAGAATTATTTCCTAACGCAGTAATAGAAAAAAATAATAAATATATTATTGACTTTGAATTATTAAAGCAGGAACTTTTAGAATCCATAATAGAGGACGGAGAAAAGTATCAATTAAATTGGATAGGCAAAAAAGAAGCTGTTAAAGAAGCAGACACCCCAACAAATAAAACATTAATACCTATTAGAGAAAAATCAGTTGATTTTGAAAATACAAAGAATATTTATATTGAAGGCGACAATTTAGATGTTCTTAAACTGCTTCAAGAATCATATCTTAGTAAAATAAAAGTTATTTATATTGATCCTCCATATAATACTGGTCATGATTTTATTTATAATGATAAATTTAGGGAAAAAACATTTTTACAATCTAATGAGGACTGCCATTCTCATTGGCTGTCTATGATGTATCCAAGATTAAAATTAGCAAGAGATTTATTGACTGATGACGGAGTGATTTTTATCAGTATAGATGATAATGAATTAAACAATCTAAAATTAATTTGTGATGAAATATTTGGAGAAAAAAATTATATAGCACTGCTGACCGTTGAAAACAATCCGAAAGGAAGAAAACACTCAAAATATATTTCTATCAGCTGCGAATATTGTTTAATTTATGCAAAAAATATTAATAGCTCTTATTTTATAGAAAATATTCCGAAAGAAGCAAAAGATATGAAATTAGATGATGATGGAAATTTTGTTCATAACAGTGGAAAAAGAGTTGTTGTAGGTGAAAATTATTTTAATAAATTGGCAGCCAATAAAAATTCAAAAAAATACTATTCTGTATATTATAATCAGTCTCTTGATGATTTAATTATCTGCAAAGAAAATGATATTGAAGATGTTAGAAATGATTTAATACAAAAGCAGTATAAAAGATATATTTCTTTTAGAGATGGAAATTTTGTTGAAAATACATATTCTATAAATAGATTCAAAGAGCTTTTCGATAATGATTGTCTGGACTTTAAGAATGATAAAATTTATGAAAAGAATTTCAGTACTGCAGTAAGAATGAAGAATCTGCTTGTTAATCGTAAATATCAGGGCATTGTTAATAATAAAATTATTGATGTGCAGTTGGATTTTAAGACAACGTCAGCAGGAACATACTTAAAAAATCTGTTTGACGGCGTATTATTATTTTCTGCACCTAAGAATGTAAATTTTATTAAGTTATTGTTGTCTTTATTTGAAGAGAAAGATTATTACGTGTTGGATTTTTTTGCTGGTTCTGCATCGACTGCACAAGCTGTATTAGAATTAAACGCAGAAGATAATAGCAGCAGAAAATATATTATGGTGCAGATACCTGAAAAATGTCCTCTAAAATCTGAAGCGTTCAAATTGGGATATCAAACAATATGTGAAATAGGTGAGGAGCGTATCCGCCGTGCTGCTAAAAAGATAAAAGAAGAAACAAACGCTGAAATAGATTACGGCTTTAAAGTATATAAATTAGAAAATTATAATATTGAATAATTAGATTTTAAATTTTTATCAAAAATGTTAATTTTGATAAAAAAATAAAAATAAATTTTTATTTTTATATTATTTTAACTTATAAAACAACATATAAAAAAAATTAACATCTATAATTATGCCTACATTAAATTGGATTGGGAAAGAAAAAGTTGTAAATCATCATCTTGAAGTACCATATAAAGTTCTTAAACATCGTTATGGTTATCGTGCAGATAATATTCAGGATAAATCATTTACTGGCAGTGGTAATATGATTATACATGGTGATAATCTTGAAGCACTAAAATCATTATTGCCTGAATATGAGGGCAAAATAAAATGTATTTATATAGATCCGCCGTATAATACAGGTAATGAAGGCTGGGTATATAATGATAATGTGAAACATCCAAAAATTCAGAAATGGCTTGGTGAAGTAGTTGGAAAACAGAATGAAGATTTTACACGTCATGACAAATGGCTTTGTATGATGTATCCACGTTTAAAATTGCTTCAACGTTTATTAAGTGAAGATGGTGCTATATTCATTTCTATTGATGATAACGAATATGCCAACTTAAAATTGATATGTGATGAGGTTTTAGGTGCAAATAATTTTATAGGAAATATTACTATCGTTGGTAATCCAGGAGGTCGTGATTATGGTGGTATTGCAAGAATGCATGATTATTTATTGGTATATGGTTGCAGAGAAACTATCTTGAATCTAATAGAGGATAAAGAACGTCAATTTAAGATGTTTGATAGTTTTGGTGGTTTTGAATTAAGAGAATTGAGAAATAGGAATGTTAGATTCAATAAAGAAAATAGACCAAATTTATATTATCCATTTTATATTGATGAAAACTCAGTTGATGAAAATGGGTTATGTGAAATATCATTAACTCCAAATGACAGATTTTCAAGGGAATTATTCCCTGCTAAATCACAAGGTATAGATACTGTATGGCGATGGGGTAAAGTAAAATCCAATGAAAATATCAATGTTAACATAAAAGCAAAACCAATGAAAAATGGAAGCTTTATGATTGTTGAAAAATATAGAGAAAATCGAGTAAGAGCTCGTTCAGTTTGGTGGAATGAAGATATAAATACACAAAAAGGTACTTTATTATTAAAAGATATTTTTGGAACAAAAAAATTTGATTATCCTAAACCTGTTAGAATGTTAGAACTTATTATAGAGATGAGTACAGATGAAAAATCTATTATTCTTGATTCTTTTGCGGGTAGTGGTACAACAGCTCATGCAGTTTTAAATCTTAATAAAAAAGATGGAGGAAATAGAAAATTTATTCTTGTTGAAATGGAAGACTATGCTGATACTATTACAGCAGAAAGAGTACGAAAGGTAATGAGTGGATATTCTGATAGTGAAGGAACAGGTGGAAGTTTTGATTATTATGAATTGGGTGAAACATTGTTCAATGCAGATGGAATGTTGAACGAAAATGTTGGAGAAGACTGTATACGTGAATATGTGTACTATACAGAAACTAAACAGTATTTAAACCGAAAACGTGATAATTTAAATCGTTATCTGCTTGATACATGGAATGGTGTTGGTTATTACTTATATTACGAACGTAACAAGGAAACAGCTTTAACTTATGATACTCTTAACATTATGGGTGAAAAAGCTGAAAGTTATATTGTATATGCAGATACTTGTACTATTGATAACGACTATTTGACTGAAAATAACATTATATTTCGTAAAATACCGCGTAACATAAAAAAAATATAAAAATATGGAACTAAAAAAATATCAACGTGAAGTCTTAACTGATTTAGAAGAATTTTGCCAACGGCTTAATCGTGAAAAAAACTTGAAGACTACTTTCCAGCAACATTGGGAAAAACGTGGTGTTGTATTGAATTCAAATGATGATTTTTTCAAACCATACAACAATACCATACAAGGTATTCCTCGCGTATTGCTCAAAGTCCCAACGGCAGGTGGTAAAACATTTATTGCTTGTAATGCCTTGAGTATTATTTTTGATAATACACCAAGTGAGCTGCCTAAAGTTGTGGCTTGGTTTGTACCATCTGATACTATATTAAAACAAACATTTAAAAATTTAAATAATCCTAATCATCCATATAGACAGCGTATTGACAGTTTATTTAATGGAAGAGTTCAAGTTGTGGATAAAGAAGCTGCATTGATGGGTCAGGGTATTTCACCTATACAAATAAAAGAACAGCTAACAATTTTTGTATTATCTATTCAATCATTTGCAAGTACAACTAAAGAAGGCAGGCGTGTTTATCAAGAAAATGAAAATTTAGCGGAATATGGTGATGAAACAGCTCTTATCAATGTTTTAGCAAAACTCAATCCTGTTGTAATAATTGATGAAAGCCATAATTTTGGATCTGATCTGCGAGTTGAAGTATTACAAACTATAAATCCGCGTTTTATTTTGGACTTAACTGCTACACCACGTGATAGCAGCAATATTATCAGCATTGTAAACTCAATGCAATTGAAGCGTGAAAATATGGTTAAACTTCCTGTTATTGTATATAATCATCATACAACTAATGAAGTGTTAGTGAGTTCAATACAAATGCAGCGTACATTGGAATATTATGCTAAAGAACAAGAAAAGAACGGTGGAAGATATATAAGACCGATAGTATTGCTGCAGGCTCAGCCTAAAACCGCAAAGGAAAGTATTGATTACCAAAAGATTAAAGAACAGTTGCTTGAAATTGGTGTTCCTGATGAGCAAATCAAGATAAAAACAGGAGATAAAAATGAAATAGGGAATATGGATTTGCTTAGCAGAGATTGCGAAGTTCGTTTTATTATTACTGTCAATGCATTAAAAGAAGGCTGGGACTGCCCATTTGCATACGTTCTTGCATCTATAGCAAATCGCAGTTCTGCTGTAGATGTTGAGCAGATATTGGGTAGAATTTTAAGACAACCTTATACTGAAAAGCAACAAAAAGATCTACTAAATTTATGTTATGTGTTTACATCTTCAAATGATTTCAATGCTGCTATAAACAGTATTATTAAAAGTCTAAATAATGAAGGGTTTAGTGAACGTGATTATCGTATTGCTCAATCGGAACAACTATACAAAGAAGAGAAATCAACAAATAATACAGGAGTACACGAACAAATAATGGTAGAAATGACTGAAGAAATAAAAGAAACTGAAATTAATGTAGAAGAAATCAAAGGAATGCTAGAAAGCAATGAAAATGAAAAAATAATTAATACAGTTATAGAAAATGCAGAATTTCAAAGCCGACAATTTGATGAAATGCTTGAAAATATAAAAAATGATGAATTTCAGCTGACTGCACCTGAAATTACAAAGAAGCAAAAAAAATATCAAATGCGAGAAATCTTTAGAGCTTCAGCAAAAAGTATATGTCTGCCTGTTTTCAAGAAACGTATTATTAATAATTCAGTATTTGAAGAAGCAGGAAGCCTAATTCAATTAACTAAAGGAATGTTGGCAGAAGGGTTTGATTTGAGTAAAGCAGATCGTAATATAGATTTTACACAGGCGAATACAGAGGCTGTTGCTATCGATATTGATGAGACAGGAGGGAATGAATATGTTCCTGAATATCAGAAACTTAATAAAAAACAACTGCAATATATTAAAGAATCTTTTATATCAAATTCAACTGAAGGTCAACGAGAACGATTATCAGGTGCAGTTGCAAAAAGGATTAATATATCTGAAGTATCGGAGCCAAATATAAAAAACTATGTGAAAGATGTTGTGAAAAATTTAGATAGAGATCAAATTATTGAGCTGTATGAATATTTGGACAATACCGCATCAACTATTCAAGCTAAGATAGCTTTGTTACTTAAAGAACATGAAAAAAACAAGTTTATAGAAGATTTAGATACTGGTGAAATAATTTGTGATCCTCAATTTAAATTTAAACAGGCTATTGTCCCATTGGATGTGGAATCAAGTATAGGAAAAAGTCTTTACAGTAATGAAGGTACAATGAATAAGTTTGAAAAAGACGTAATAACTGAAATTGCTACGTTAGATAATGTAGAATGGTGGCATCGTAACCTTGACAATAAAGGTAAAGGATTTTATATTAATTCTTATATTAATCATTATCCTGACTTTATTGTTAAATTGAAAAATGGCAGAATTATTATCATTGAAACAAAAGGAGATGATCGTGATAACAGCGACAGTAAACAAAAACTTGAAATAGGTAAAAAATGGGAAGCTGCAGCTGGTAATAACTATCGTTATTATATGGTCTTTGATAAAATAAAGCTGGAAGGAGCTATAACTGTTAAAGAATTATTAAATAGAATAGAAATGATGAGATAAATTCTTGTACATATATTATTTTTGTATTGTTTAAATTAGTAGATAAAACAAAGAGCAGTTTATCTGCTCTTTGTTTTAAGTATTTCAAAATACTATTGAAAATAGCTGTCCAATTTATTAAAAATTGGGCTTGATATATCTATTATATCAGCTATTTGTATTTTACCACCATCTTTGCAAATAATTAATTGATTAATTTTATCAATTTTCTTTATAACTATTTCCTTTGTTATGTATTTGCCGCCATCTTTTTTAACATCTTCTATAAAATAAGTAATAACAACAACAGGATTAGATTTAATATTTTGGTCAATATAATTCAGCTTATTGTTTAGTATTTCTATTAAATCATCGTCAATATAAATTCTTTTATCTGTAATTCTTGCAGTTTCTTTAATTTGTTCATCATAACCTATAAGCGCAGCAAAAGGTGAAAATTGAGCGGCGCGTGAAGCATCGCTTATATTAGGGTACTTGGATTTTGGTCTTGACAAATTAATTATATCGTCGTATTTGCTCATCCTTTATGTCCTCCAACTTCTTCATTCCTTTCTCTTGCTGTTGCGCCTTTTTTATAATTCATGCCCTTTAATATAGAATTATTGCCGTATTTTTCACGAATTTTTATAATTGCTTTTTGTACTTTACCTTCTTTCTTTTCATCTATTGCTTCAAGTTTTCTTTTTTTATTAATTAAAGCATCATTTTCAAATAAATTTTCCTGTGTTTCTATTGGTTTTTGTTCTTTAAACGCTTCATCTACTACATTGCACGCTGCAATATTAATTCTTCTAATAAGCAAAATAGGATTAACAATTTTTTTGTATAATTCTATAACGTTTTCCATAATTACTTGAGTAGAAGATGTTTTATGGTCAATTCTTGCTGTTCCATGTGCTGGCTTAGGAACCTGCCGTCCATAATAATCGCTTGCAATTTCACCCTTATATTTGGTTTTTATTTCTCTATTTTTAAGATTTTCAATATCATATCCTATTGTTAAAACAATTTGATCTGTAACAAGTCTTTTCTTTACCAACTCAAGAACAATTTGATCAATCATTTCTTGTACTATCAGCATTGCATCGTTATAATTATATGGTTCATGCAGTACCTGACCATGAGAAAGACTGTTTGACTGCGGCTTGAAAGATTTGGCAAGCTTGATTGTGCAGGGTTCATATCCCCAAGCGTGATCAATTAAAAATTCAGCATTTATTCCAAATA
>JAFRQN010000308.1 GCA_017428585.1 Bacteroidota bacterium
ATGCAAAAATAGATGTTCTATTATTAAGAGAGTTAAAGCCAGAAAAATCGAGAGAGACGGATATTTTAAAAAAGATAAGGCATGAATATGAAGAAGATGAAGTAATAGATAATAAACATATATGGGATGTCCTTGTAGAACCAGCAAGAAAAGTAAGAATAGGAAATAAAATATTTTTTGATCAAGGCAAAGTATATTGTGAAATTATAGATAATACTACATCTCGTGGACGTTCTGTCAGATTTTCATACGATGGAGATTTCTATAGAATTATAGATAGAATAGGCAATATGCCTTTACCAGAATATATAAAGCGTGATCCATTAGAATTTGATAAAAATTCTTATCAAACTATATTTGCAAATCCTGAATGTACAGCTTCTATAGCTCCTCCAGGTGCAGGACTTCATTTTTCAGAAGAAATAATTGAAGAATTAAAAAAGAAAGGTGTTAGAATTGCAAAAGTTGTTCTTCATATTGGTCAAGGAATATTTGACAAGATTGATGTAGAAGATTTAACAAGACATAGAATGTATTCAGAATGTTTTGAAATTTCTAAAGATGCAGCAGAAATAATTAACAAAGCATTGAATGCAAAGAAAAATGTTTATGCTGTTGGAGCCAGTGTTGCACGTGTATTAGAATCATCTGTATTAACTACAGGAAAAGTAAAACCGAATAGAGGATGGACAGATAAGTTTATTTATCCACCATACGATTTCAAAATTGTAAATAAGCTCATAACAAATTTTCATCAACCATCATCGCCTTCTTTATTATTAGCAGCAGCTTTTGCAGGCAGAGATCAACTGCTAAAAGCATATAAAAAAGCTATAAAAGAAGAGTATAGATTCCTTGTCTATGGTGATGCTATGTTGATTATATAATTTGCTTATATAAAATTTGAGAGGCTGATTTTGAATGCAAATGTTAATTTAACAGTAGAGGAAATAGCAAAAGTTGTAGATGGAAAACTATATGGAAATTCTAATATAGTTGTAAAAAATATATCTCGGATAGAAAATTCTAAACCGAATGATTTATCATTTATATTTGACAGCAGCTATCAAAAGTATATAGAAACCAGTGAAGCATCATGTATTTTAATTCCTGAAAATATATCTTTTTCATCTTTAGAAAATAAAGCATTTATAGTATGCAGGGATCCTCATTTTGCTTTGCTTGAATTGCTTAATTATATAGTAAAAATAAAGTCAGAGGAAACTACAACCTCTATTCATAATACAGCAGTAGTAGATAAAACAGCAAAAATAGGAGATAAAGCAGTTATCAATGCTAATTGCTATATAGGTAAAAACTGCGTTATTGGAAATAATGTAATTTTACATCCTAATGTTGTTTTATATGACAATGTAGAAGTAGGCGATAATTCTATTATTAATTCTAATGTTGTTTGTTATGATGATACTATTATAGGCAAAAATTGTATAATACATTCAGGAGCAGTTATAGGCGCTGATGGCTTTGGTTTTTATGAAAATAAAGATGGTTCCTATAAAAAAATTCCTCAATTAGGAAATGTCCATATTGGCAATAATGTAGAAATAGGTGCTAATGCTGCCATAGATAGAGCATTGCTGGATAGTACAATAATTTCAGATGGCGTAAAAATAGACAATCTTGTTCATATAGCTCATAATTGTACAATAGGTAAAAATTCTGCAATGGCGGCACAAGTAGGTATCGCAGGTTCTACAAAAATAGGAGAACGCAATAGATTTGCAGGACAGGTTGGTATTAGCGGACATATTGAAATAGGCGATGATGTATTTATTGCTGCTCAATCAGGTGTTTCAAAATCAATAAAAGAGTCTGGTATGTATTTTGGATCTCCTGCAAAAGACAAAGCAAAAGCGTACAAAATTGAAGCATGTATAAGAAGTTTGCCTGAAATTATAAAAGATATTGAAAAATTAAAAAAAGAAAAAACTAATTAAATAATAAATTTTTATAAACTTAATCAAACATTAAAATGAAAAGTAAAATTTTTATTCTATGTGCTGGATTTTTCATGTTAGCATTGGCTGCATGTAATAAACAAAATGAAAATAAAGATGCCAGCAAAGAAGCAACAACTCCTCAAGGCGATGCCGACAAATATAGTTATGTTATGGGATATGATATCGGCAGCGGTTTTTTACAAACATTTATTGAAGATTCAATCGAATTTAATCTTGAATATTTGTATCGTGGTATTGAAGAAGGCTTAAAAGCTCGTGATACTAATTTCACTCCTCTTTATAGTAAAGAAGATAGAGAAGCTGCTCTTCAAGCATTACAAAATTTAATGCAAGAAAAACAACAACAAAAGATGGCAGAAGCTCAAGCAAAATATGAAGCAAGAGCAAAAACTGCTAAAGAAGATGGAGAAAAATTCTTAGCTGAAAACAAATCAAAACCAGATGTACAAGTTGCAAAAAGTGGTTATCAATATAAAATACTTACAAAAGGAAATGGACCTATTCCTAAACCAACAGACAGAGTTAAACTTCATTTAGTTGGTAAATTTATTGATGGTGAAGTATTCCAAAATACTTATGATAGTCCAAATATTCCAGAAGCTATTGTTAAAGATTTACCTTTACCAGTTTGGAAAGAAGCATTATTATCAATGCCTGTTGGCTCAAAATGGGAAATCTATTCTCCTTCAGCATTAGCATACGGTAATCAAGAAAATGGTGTTATACCTCCAAATTCTGCTATTATATTTACTATTGAATTGCTTGAAATCGTTAAGCCAGAAGCAAATGATAACGCACAAAAATAATTTAGTATAAATAAAATAAAAAAAAGGAATATGTTTCATATTCCTTTTTTTTTATTGTTCTGATGAATTTAATTCATCTAATTTATTTTTTACTATTTCTTTTAAAAGATTGTCTAAATAAAAACCTTTATTAAATAGATAATTAGTAATATACATATATTGCTTGTTTTTATCCTTTCTTAATACTTCATGTTTTTTCTTATTTATTTCTAATTCGATAAATTCTGGGATTTTATCATGAGGATAAAATTGTTTTAAGGCTTCATTTACTATATTTTTTTCTATGCCTTTTAACAGCAGTTCTTGTTCTAATTTCTTAGGACCTGCTCTTTTAGTTAATAAATAAGATTGAATATATTTTCTTGAATAATCTAAGTCATTTACAAGATCATATCTTTCCAAAAAATCTATAGATTGTTCTATTTGATTTTTTGAAAAATTATTTTCTGATAATTTTTTTATTATTTGAGCTTTGCTTCGAGGCATATATGAAGCGAATTTATATGCAGTTTGTTTGCATAACATCAAATTATTTTCATCCACTAATGAATTATATAAATCCTCACTTACAATATCTCCTTTTTTGAATTTATATTTTACTATTAAATCCATAGATAATTCTAAATTGGTGTTATCAGAAAATTCTATAACGCAGTTAGTATCTAATTTATTTTGTTTAATGCTTATAATTATTAATGGAGTTTTTTTTGTTGAATTCATGTTATTTATAAAAAAAGTCTAATTTTAAGAAATTAGACTTTTTTATTGTTGTGAAAAAATTATTTCTTGAAAATAGAATTAATTTCTTTTGTATTAATTACTACTTTATATTTCTTTTTTAATGAGTTTAACCAATTAGTTTCAACGTTCTTTTGAGAAAGCATTTGTACTTTTGAAGCTATATCTGGAATTGCTTCTTCAAAAGTTTTTTTGCGTGCTTCTTGTATTTTATTAATTTTTATAATAGAATAACCTGTTTCATATTTAAAAGGTTCTGAAACTTCTCCAACTTTAAGCTTCATATTTTCTGCTTTTTCTGCAAGAGCATATTTTTCAGGATTTAATAATCCATGATGTCCTTTTTTATCTCTATAGCTGTTGCGTTGGGTATATACTGATGCGGCAGAATCGAATGATATTTTATTATTTATAATATCATTTCTAATATCTGTTATGCCGTCATAAGCAAGCATATATATTTCACTGATATCATAGAATTTAGGAAGCTGCAAATTTATTGATGTTGTATCATAGAATTTCTTTGCGAGTGCAGTATCTAAATTTTTTGTTTTATTCCATACATTTAATTCTTCCATCTTGAAGGAAATTATACCATCTTGGAAATCTTTTAATAGTACATTTAA
>JAFRQN010000309.1 GCA_017428585.1 Bacteroidota bacterium
CAGGCATTCTGATATAATGGGAGAAAGCGGATATTATTATCCAGATACTTCATATCTTGTAAAAAAGAATACTAATTATAAATTAAAAATAATACTTGGCGATAGCACTGTTATCAAAGGCGAAACAACGACTCCAGATACTATTTATTGGCTTGCTTCATGTTCAGACTTTATGCAGTATCCTGATGATCCTTATAATTTAACGGTAATTGATTCTATTAAATGGGCATCTAAAGCTCCTTTAGCGACATATTATTTGTTTACTGTAAATTGTTTAGATACATTAAATTATGGCAGATACTTGAATTCACCGACTGATGAATTGAATGAACGCATTTATTCCAAATACGAGATTCCTGATAAATATTATCGAGAAACAAATACAGCTATGTTCATTCCTGCAACAAAGATTCCTGTTGCATGGGATTATCTGAAATGGTTTGGACTGCATGAATTAAGCGTCTGGCTGCCTGATATGAATTATAGAAGTTGGAATATGATGCTTTTTATGTCAAGCAATATAAATGATAGATTTTCAAGTATTGACGGTGCGTCTGGATTTTTTGGTTCTGCCTGTGTATGCAGAGATACAACATTTATTATTAAGAACAAAAACAATCAACTGCATTAAAAAATATGAAAAAATATATTCTATTATTGATAATTTCACTGTTTTTTAATTTGTGTTTTTTAAACGCTGCTTATTTGCGTTATGTTCCTAAGACATTAACTCAATCAGATGGCAGTATTGTTGAATGTTTTGCAACAGGCGATGAAAATAATAATTTTCTTCATACCAAAGATGGCTATGTTATAATAAATAATAAAGATGGATTTTATGTATTTGCCGACACATTGAATAATCAATATATTGAGACGAATTATAGAGTAGATAAAAAAGTAATTCCAAATAATATCAATAAATGGCAGATAGTTAATAATTCGTTTAATCGAGAATATTTTAATAGACATCGATATGAAAAGAATATTGACAGGGTATTATCGCAGTCAGAACTTGATACAAACAGAAATAAAGGTATAATAAATAATATTGTAATTTTTGTTCGCTTTAATGATGATGAAGAGTTTGCTGTTCGAACCGATTATTATGAAGAATACTTTAATTCTATAAACAATACTTCTTTTAGAAATTATTATTATGAAGCTTCATACGGCCAATTAGTTATCAAATCTTATCTATATCCAACTCAGACAGGTAAAGTTCTTTTATCACATAAAGTTAAACACAATCGTAATTATTATATGCCTTATTTGCCAACAAATACTGAAGGCTATAAAGGACCAGAAGCGAAAGAATCCCGTAAATTGGAACTGATTGATGAATGTATAAATGCTGTAAAAAATCAGATACCTTATGATTTAGATCTTGATTACAACAACGATAATAAGGTTGATAATATAGTTTTTGTAATTAAAGGCGATAAAAGCGGCTGGGGCGATTTGTTGTGGGCTCATCATTTCTGCTATACTCAGAATACATTTAATAAAAACTATATTTTGAATGGAAAAACTATTGATAACTGTATAATCCTTCCTGAAGATCAAGCGCAGCTTGGTGTTCTTTGTCATGAATTTTTCCATGCTCTGGGGGCGCCAGATTTATACCGTTACGATAATCCGTTAAGAATAAATCCTATGTATTTTTGGGATTTAATGGAATATCAAACAGATATTCCTCAGCACATGTCCTCTTATATGAAACATAGATATGGAAACTGGATAAAGACAATCCCATTAATCAGCGATCCAGGTGAATATATACTGAACTCATTAGATGTAGATTTTCAAAATTGTTATCGTGTTTCTTCAACTAAACCTGATGAAGAGTATATTTTGGAATATAGGAAGCCAACTGGCAAATATGAGTCGAATTTAGCTCTTGTCGTTGATGAAGTCCATAATTTGGAAATGAGGTTTAATGGTGGACTTTTGGTATATAAAAACAATAAAGCCTCTGATGGACTTGGCAATGCATCAACTTCTGGAAATATCGATGATGAAATATATGTATATCGTCCTAATGGAACATTAA